>JAABSK010000254.1 GCA_011390435.1 Desulfobacteraceae bacterium
GAGATCCAGCAGCAGCAAGTGATTGTCAGTTCCTCCGGATACCATATTAATCTGTTCCCTTTCAAAAATCCGAGCCATGGCAGCAGCATTATCCACCACATCCTGCTGGTAGGCTCTGAAGGTTTCCGACATCGCCTCCCTGAATGCAACCGCTTTTGCTGCAATCACATGCATGAGGGGACCGCCCTGAATGCCGGGGAAAATGGCACTGTTCAATCCGGCGGCAAACCGGGTCTTAGCCAGGATCATACCCCCGCGGGGCCCTCGGAGGGTTTTATGGGTGGTGGTGGTTACAACATCTGAAACGGGCACTGGAGATGGATGGAGCCCTGCAGCCACCAGCCCGGCAATGTGGGCCATGTCCACCATGAGTCGGGCACCGCAGTCTTTTGCAATCTGGGCAAACCGGTTAAAATCGATGATCCGGGGGTAGGCGCTGGCACCGGCAATGATCACCCGGGGGCGATGTGTGGCCGCCAGTTGTGCCACTTGGTCGAAATCGATAGTCCCGGTTTCCAAGGAGACCCCGTAATGTACAAAATGATAGAGTTTTCCCGAAAAATTGACCGGGCTGCCATGAGTCAGATGTCCGCCATGGGACAGGTCCATTCCCAGGACGGTGTCACCGGGTGTGATCAGTGACATGAGGGCGGCCATATTGGCTTGGGATCCGGAATGTGGCTGCACATTTACATACTCTGAGGCAAACAGTTTTCCGGCGCGTTCAATGGCAAGGGTTTCCGCCGCATCGGCACAGGCGCAGCCGCCGTAATACCGTCTGCCGGGATACCCTTCCGCATACTTGTTGGTAAAAATACTGCCCTGGACAGCCATCACTGCCGGGCTGGCAATATTTTCCGATGCAATCAGTTCGAGTCCGTTCTCCTGGCGCCGTGTCTCATCTTCAATAATTCCAGCAATTTCCGGGTCAGTTATGGAGATATGATTGTGCATGGTTGAGTCCTTGCATTACAGGGGTTATGGTCATTTTTCATCAACAACGACTGAACACTGTCATGAACTTGAAAAAAATGACCAAAATCAAATGAAACCCAGCAGCCTCGGAATTGTCAGGCTGATGGCAGGGATATAGGTTACAAAAAAAACGGCAATAATCAACGCCAGGATGAAAGGAATGATCTCTTTTGAAATTCCTTCAAGGCTGACTTTTCCCACCGCGCAGCAGGTGAACAGGCAGGCCCCCAGAGGCGGTGTGGCCAAGCCGATGGTCAGGTTCAGGCACATGATGGTGCCAAAATGAAGAGGATGCACCCCGATCTCCATGGCCAGTGGGGTGAATACAGGACCCAGAATGATCAAGGCGGGGATACTATCCATAAAGCATCCCACAAACAGCAAAATTACATTGATGATGAGCAGCACCAGATATTTGTTTGTGGTGATGGACAGAACCATTTCTGCTATCCGTTGGGGGATCTGCTCAGTGGTAAGCAGCCAGATAAATATGCCGGCTGTAGATAGAACGATAAAGGCAATGCCGGAGGAGCGGGTCATGGTGCAGAGCATCACGTAAAGGTCCTTGAATCCGATATTTCGATACACAAAGAATCCGATAACAAGGGCATACAATACAGCCACTGCAGCCGCCTCCGTGGGGGTGAAGATCCCGCCCAGGATCCCCACCAGGATAATTACCGGCATCAAAAGGGATAAAAATGCCCGCTTGAAATCCACAAAAATTTCCGGAAGGGTGGCCTTCCGGTCATTTTTTGGATACCGGCGTTTGACGGACACCCGGTGGGCAAAAACCATTAGTACCACCCCCATGATCAGTCCCGGGATGATGCCGGCGGCGAACAGCCCGGCAATGGACACCTGCATAAATGCCCCATAGATCACCATAACGATGGAAGGTGGGATGATCGGGCCGATGCAAGAAGAGGCAGCCGTGACCGCTGCCGCAAAACTGCGGTCGTATCCTTTTTTTGCCATGCCGGGAATCAACATACTGCCCAAGGCGGCCGAATCTGCAACGGCACTGCCGGTCAAACCGGCAAACAGCATGCTAGCCAGGATATTGGCATGGGCGAGCCCCCCCCGGAAATGCCCCACCAGACGGATTGAAAAATCAATCACCCGGCTGGTGATGCCGGTTTTGTTCATAATTTCACCCGCAAGGATGAACAATGGCATGGCCATCAGGGGAAACAGGTTGATGCTGTTGAAAAACCGCATGGGAATGAGGGGAAACAGGCTGGCATTGCCCATTTCTATCATGATGAACAAGGAGGTGACACCCAGGACGTAAGCGACAGGCATCCCCAGAAGCAGTGAGCCGAACAAAAGTCCAATAATATAAATCGACATAAATTCCCTTTGCTATTCTTCAGTCATCACCCGGTGGGGTGAAATGCGGCTGTTCCACATAAGCAGATCGATTAACATCTGCAGTCCCAGCTGCGTCATGGTGAGAAGGCCGCCTACTGGAATACAGAGCAGGGGATAAAACATGGTGATCCCCAAGGAGGGCACCAGCTGCGTCCTTGCGTTCACAGCCATATCAATGCCCTCCACCGTCAGGATGTATAAAAAATAGAGGATCAACAGGTCATTGACCAGTTTGACAAATCGCTGCAGCAGCAGCGGAAATTTTATCACCAGAAATTCGACACACAGGTTTTCACGGTTTCTCGTGACCACCGACATGCCGATGAGGACCATCCAGATCATGAGAAACCGTGAAGCTTCTTCTGTCCAGGCAAAAGGATTGCGCATGGCATACCGGGCGATTACACCGGAAATGACTATAATGACCATGCCGCCACCCAGCAGTACGCTCACAAAAAGGGAAAGGCGCTCAATACCAGAGGCAATCCTGTCAATGATGGCGATGGGTCTGTGGAACCGGTCGGTATAGATTTTCATGCGCCCCCCTTTTTTGTCTGGTTATTTGCTGACATTCAGCCGATTTTGCGATTCCTTCACTGCCTTAATGTAGTCATTTAACAGATCCACGCCTTCTTGTCCCAGCGTGTCTGAAATATAGGCGCGCATCTGCGGGATTGTTGCGTCCTGAAACCCTTTGAGTTCCGCCGGGGTGGGTTTGTATATTTCCATGGATTTTTTCAGGAAAGGTATGCCTTTTTCCGGATCCGCATTGACCAGGGAGTTCATCCCGCGGGCTGCGGTCTTGGCCACCCTTGCGGCATCTAGTACCACATTTTTGTAATCAACAGGCAGGGACTGGAACCACTTGTCATTGACCAGGAAAAATCCTACGGCATACATGTGTCCTGTCAGGGTCATATATTTTTGCACTTCCTGGAGTTTGCCTTGGACTATATAACCCACCGGGTTGTGCTGGCCGTCAATGACACCGGTCTGCAAAGAGGTGTAAAGTTCCGCCCAGGAGATGGGGATGGCGGCAGCCCCCATGGATTCAAACACCTTGATATGGCTTGGCAAGGTCATGGTGCGGAATTTGAGTCCCTTAACATCGTCCACGTTCCGAATCTCTTTTTTGTTGTTGGTCAGGTGGTAAAATCCGCTCTGGGCAAAAAATCCCAGGCTTCTCAATCCGGTTTTCTCAAAGATCAATTGATCGACTTTGCTACCGAACTCCCCGTCCCACACATCATAGGCTACCGAATAACTTGGAATCAGGTAAGGAATGTCGAAAACCCCATACAAGGGGAAAAAAGACCCCATGGATCCGGCCGTAGCCAGATGAACCTGGATCATGCCACCCTTAAGCATTTCCATCATCTCCCGCTCCTGCCCCAGAACGCCTCCAGGGAACAAACGGACCTCTATGTCTCCGTTGGTTCCCGTCTCTACCAGGTTCTTGAAGACCACTGCCGTGGCTCCGTCCACACTGACATACGGATCGTCACTGCCGATGAACGCCACCTTGACGATGCTTTTTGCAAATGCGGGTGCCGCCACCATAATGCACGCGGCCAGCACCGCCAGGGCTACCAGTTTTTTTGTTGATGTCAGATTCATTGTCGGGCTCCTTTATCGTTTTAAGATGAAAAAAATTAACCGGGCAAAACACGGCCTGCTATATATTCAGATCCCGGGATCAGTTCGTAACAATCCCTACCCGGTCATTGAATTCAGTGATCAACGCATCTATCGCTTCAACCTGTTGGAAGGTTGTTTCCCAGTAATTGTGGTGGTCGTACCATTGGGCGTTAAGTTCTTCCACCGCTTTTCCCTGCTGTTCGATCCAGGTGTAATATTTGAGATTGTGGATCGATTTTTTGTCATAATAGGATAGCTCCTTGACATGATCGATGCCGACACTATCAAGCAGCTGGA
>JAABSK010000255.1 GCA_011390435.1 Desulfobacteraceae bacterium
ACGGAAAGCCCAGTCTGTTCTGCCAGACCTTTCAGATCCATGCCGCGTTTATCCATATATGTTCTGATACGCTGACTGATTTTTCCTGTCTGCATGATGTCTCCAAATATTGCATAAAAAAATCTGCTTTATAATACAATCCGCAGGGCTTGTCAAAATCCCTTATCCCGGACTGACTCAGCTGCATGTGGTACCCGCCATGCATGAAAGAAGCTGCTCAACCCGTTCGTTTCAACGTAAAACAGCCATAAAAATCAGGGGCTTTCCCCTATTGCATTTTTGAACTCTTTTTACTATACAAGGATAGAGCAGCAGTTTTCCATTGGTTTGCAACCCCTTTTAACAGAAAAAGCGGAGCAATTTCCTCTACGCAGCAGGCAAAAAACATGACAGGTAGTCCGTGAATGGTAAATGTTCTGCAAAAAATAAGGAAAAAAATAATGAAAAAGCAGATTCAAATTGTTCTGACGGGTTTATTACTTTTAACCGGGTGTTCAGGAAAAGTGCCGAATCTGGGAATTGAAAATGGCCAACTTACACAATGCCCAGCTTCACCGAATTGTGTGAACAGTCAGGCAAAAGACAAAAAACATTTTATTGAACCCATACAGATTTCAGGGACACCATCCGAGGCACGAAATCAGATTTTAAAAATCCTCAAAGAATTCAACCGATCAAAAATTATCACCGCTGAAGACAATTACATCAGAGCCAAGTTTTTCTCCAAGATATTTAAATTTGTTGATGATGTAGAATTTTATTTTCCGGACACAAAATCAACAAAAACCACCATCCATGTCCGATCCGCCGCCCGGGCGGGATATTGGGATTTTGGTGTGAACAGGAAACGAATGGAACAGATTCGAAACCGTTTAAAATCCATGCAGTAAATTGACATGGCATGCTGGACAAGCCCCGTGGTGTGAGTGGCTGCCACCCTGGAGGTCTTGATCAAACCGGTCTGCCACAGCCTTTTTGATCTGTGCCAGCCTGTCAGAGGGAGGAAGGGTGCGGCAGATCGATTCCACATAACCGCGGTCTCTGACCTGCTGCAGGGCCGGTGTAAAATTGATGTCAAATACCCACCCGATCTGAAGCAGTTTAAAATCATTCAGATTTTTTATATGGCGGGCATCAACGATTTTCCCATTTACCACATCGCCGCACACCCGGTCTGACATGCCCGGTGTATCAGGAAGTCCCAGTGCAATAGCCGGGTTGTCTTCCCTGTTATGGCGCTGGTAATGGTCAATGACCACCCGCCAGATATCCAGCTTGTCCGCATCCCGCAGCAGCCGGGCATAAAACAGGCATTCCCCGGTTTCATCTTCGGGAAGGGCTGCCCGGTTGTGATATGAAATAACCCGGCACACCAGATCTGCCACAGAAGCGGGCAGACAGTCCAGCACCTGGTGCTGCCGGAGAATTTTCACCCCGAGCGCAGCATGGTTTTCTGACTTATTGTCCACAAAGGTGCGGTACCGGGCATATTGCTCAAAGCGGCCGATATCGTGAAACAGGGCCATGACGGCTGCCAGTCGCCGGGCCTTTTCATCCAGGCCCAGGCCTTCTGCAATCAGCAGGATCTCCTGGACCACCCGTTCTGAATGGTCCTTTTTCAGCCGGACATTTTTCACCACATCCGGGGGGGCAGCCCCCCGGGCCGTGAATCCGGCCACATACTGGTCAAACCAGTTTCTGAATTCGTCTTTTTCCATTTATCCTTTATACCTGCAACACCGGTTCTGAATGATCCGGCTGTTTAGGTTCCATGTTGCCATGAACTGATAAAAACACGGCCTTCTTTATATGTCAAATTAAAGCAGCCCGGGCAATTGCCAGGGAACAACCTATATTTTCTGAAAATATATGTAAAGGCTGTTATTAAACTTGGCCCCTCTGTCCTGATGCCGGCCCCCCGCCGGCAGGCCGCAGAAAATTGATGGTTTCCGAAACAAAAATGGTATGCTATTTTTATTTCAAAAATTTTGAATCTTATTCATATCAGGAAGGGTATAAATGAAGACGTTCGGGATCAGTCAGCCGTCAGATATTAGCTTAACACTTAAACCTTTTATATATATCAGGAAATAGTGGAAACAACAATGGATGCGATCTGTATTTTTTTGGGCTCCAGTCCTGCTGCTGACCCCGTGTATGCCAGAGCAGCCGAAGAAATGGGCAGAGAGCTGGCTGCACACAATCTGACATGTATATATGGCGGATCCAACACCGGCCTGATGAAACTGCTGGCAGACAGTACGCTCAAGGCAGGGGGCCGGGTGGTCGGTGTGACCGTCCAGGCCCTGCGGGACAAGGAAATTTTCCATCCCGGACTGACACACCTGCATGTGGTTCCTACCATGCATGAAAGAAAGACCCGGATGGTGGCACTGTCTGACGGATTTGTGGTCCTGCCGGGGGGCATCGGCACGTTTGATGAGTTTTTTGAGATATATACCCTGTCCATTTTAGGGTTTCATTCCAAACCGCTCGGACTTCTCAATATAAACAATTATTTTGCCCCCCTGGATGCACTGCTGGACAATGCAGAAAAGGAAGGCTTTCTGAAATCCCCTCATCGGGACGTCATACTGCGGGCAGATACCCCCGGTGAAATGATCAGATGCCTGCAGCAGGCCTCCTGCAAAAGCTGATGCCTGCGGCATGAACGTTACAACCCAGCACAGCCTTTAAAAATATTTTGTTATGGAGCCTTTAAATTCCTCGATGGCCGGGGCGATTCTTTTGAGGCGATCGACATGGGCAATATGTATAACGGCATCTCCCTTGTGCACAAGTGGAAGATTCAGTCTTCCGATAACCATTCCGGATACAGGTGAAATGATCTCCTTCTCATTTCGTCCGAAAGGATCGGCAATGACGCCTATTTTGCTGTTTTTTGAAACCGTTGCCCCCAGGGGATATTTCATTTCCAGGATACCGCTCGCCGGTGCCCTGATCCATGAAGTTGATTCTGCAATTAAGGGATCACCTTTGGATTTTCGTCTGACAGAAGGAGGACCTATCATACCGATGTGTGTCATTACAGACAATAATCCCCTTACACCAGCCCGGATCGCCTCTTCATCAAACCGGAGGGATTCTCCGGCTTCGTAAATCAAAGCTTTTATTCCCTGATCAAGGGCGGATTGTCTCAAAGACCCTTCTCTGACTGCTGAATTGATAACAACAGGAACCCGGAACGCTTTTGCAAGTTCCAGAATGTCAGGATCCTCGATATCAGCCCTGATCTGCGGCAAATTGGCCCGGTGGTTTGATCCGGCATGGAGATCAAACCCGTATTTGCAGCCTTTTATTATTCTGGACATGAAAGTTGCTGCGAGCTGGGATGTCAGAGAACCGGTCTTTAACCCGGGGAAGCACCTGTTCAGATCCCTCCTGTCAGGGGAATACCTTGAATGCCTTTCAAAGGCGTAGACATTCACCACAGGCACAGCAATCAGTGTGCCTTTAAGATTATTGACTTTCTTCAGCTTCAAGAGCCGGCGGATAATTTCAGTACCGATTATTTCATCCCCGTGCACAGCGCCGCAAATGAATATCCTGGGACCTGGCTGCTTTCCGTGAATGATATGAACCGGCATGGCCATAGCCGTACTGGTGTAAAGCTTTGCAACAGGAACATTAACAAAAACGGTTTTGCCCGGGTCTATTTTTTTTCCTGCTATGTGAATGGATTCCTGGAGAATTAGATTACCCTTTTCCCTTTGTTCTGTTTTTGCCTGGAGATGCGTTTTTTTCAATATAATTGATAACAAGATCTGCCACATCTATGTCTGTGATATTTTCGATCCCTTTGAGTCCGGGGGAGGCGTTCACTTCCATCACTACAGGTCCATGATTGGATCTCAGCATGTCAACCCCTGCCATATGGAGCCCCATTATTTTTGCGGCCCTGATGGCTGTGGATCTCTCTTCCGGCGTTATTTTAATTTTGCGGGCGGTTCCGCCCTGGTGGAGATTCGATCTGAACTCCCCTTCAGGGCCTTGTCTCAGCATAGATGCAACCACTTTGGGTCCAAGGACCCAGCACCGTATATCGCTGCTGTTGGATTCTTTTATGTACTCCTGAATCAGAATATTGGCCTTCAGTTTGCGAAACGCCTGGATAACACTCTGGGCGGTCTTTTGGGTTTCAGCCAAGACAACACCTGCCCCGTGGGTGCCTTCTATCATTTTCACAACAAGGGGTGTCCCGCCTACCATTGAAATCAGATCGTCCGTAAACTGTGTGCTGTGGGCAAATCCTGTGACAGGCA
>JAABSK010000256.1 GCA_011390435.1 Desulfobacteraceae bacterium
CGTCTTGTTGGGCGCAATGATCAGGCTGGGTTTCTCCACCCTGGCAATCACATTGGCCATGGTAAAGGTTTTGCCCGAACCGGTCACCCCCAGCAGCACCTGGTGGGGCTCATTTTCCAGAACCCCTTTTGACAACGTGTCAATCGCTGCCGGCTGATCCCCGGTGGGCACAAACGAAGAAACTAAATGAAACAACCCCATTGTTCAAATCCTGTTTTCAAACGGTCATCAGTGTCATGCGTCCGTGACAGTGTCCGGTTTCCAGAGCACTTCATACAATTCGCTTCGCCGGCTCTCAAGGTTGCGGACACTGCCTTTCTGCCGCAGTTCCTTGAGCAGATCCAGATCCAGATCCACCATCAGGGTCATTTCCGTATTGGGTGTTGCCTCAGCTGCAATGGCATCATGGGGAAACGCGAAATCCGACGGGGTAAACACCGCAGACTGGGCATACTGGATATCCATATTTTCCACCTTGGGCAGATTGCCCACACTGCCGGATATGGCTACATAGCATTCGTTTTCAATGGCCCGGGCCTGGGCGCAGCGCCGGATTCTCAGGTAGGCGTTCTTGGTGTCTGTCCAGAAGGGAACACATAAAAGGGTCATGCCCTTCTGCGCAAGATAACGGGACAGTTCGGGAAACTCCACATCATAGCAGACCAGCACCCCGATTTTTCCGATGTCTGTATCAAATATCCGAAGACTGTCTCCGCCTTTGAACCCCCAGTACTGCGCCTCATCCGGCGTAATATGCAATTTGTCCTGAACCTCCCAGGTTCCGTCCCTGCGGCAGAGAAAAGAAACATTGTACAGATCATCGCCGCGAAGCAGCGGCAGGCTGCCGGCCACAATATTGATGTTATAGGAGATGGCCATGTTCACAAACGCCGTGCGGATCTCTTCTGTGTATCCGCACAGAGAACGCATGGCTTCGGCTGGATTTTCCTGGTCGAATTTTTTCAAAAGCGGCGCATTGAGCAGTTCAGGAAACACGATCAGGTCAGAATTGTACCCTGAGGTGGCATCCACAAAAAAATCCACCTGGTGCATAAACTCCTCAATATCATTGAACGAACGCATCTGCCACTGGACAACACTGATCCGCGGACAGGATTTGCGCCCGCCGAACAATACCTGTTTTTTCTCATAATAGATATTGTTCCATTCCATCATCACGCCATAGCTGTCAGACTGGGTATCCTCAGGGATATAGTTTTTCAGAATCTTCTTGATATGAAAGTCATTGGACAGCTGAAAACTCAGCACTGGGTCATATATCTCTCCGGCCTTGACCTTCTGAATATAGGCAGCTGGTGTCATGTCTCCGGCATGCTTGCCATAGCCGGGAATCCTGCCTCCGAAAATAATGCTTTTCAGGTTCAGGGTTTCGCACAATTCTTTTCGGGCGTCATACAGACGTCTGCCCAGACGCAGGCCCCGGTAATCCGGATCAACAAAGATATCCACCCCATAGAGGGCATCGCCGTCCGGGTCATGGCGCGTCATTTTTCCGCCGGTGATGACCTCGTCGTAGGTATGCCGTTTTTTTTCAAACTCCTCCGCATTCACAATGATGGTCAGTGCCGCGGCAATTACCTTGCCATTGTCTTCAATACAGATCTGACCTTCCGGAAACTGGCCGGTCAGGACAGCGAATTCACCCGGTTCCCATGCCCCGCCCATACCGGAATATACCACATCCATGATACGCTTGATATCATTGTAATCTTTCTGTTTCAGGCTTCTCAAGCTCAGCTTGTATTCTGTCTGTTCGGTTTCATTCATACTGTCTCTGTTCCTCTTTTTTGTCCGCTGTTTTTTTGATCACAAGGATAGAACTGTATCAAGTTCTGCCCAAAAAAGCCAGCTGCCGATGATGTGTCCGGGCAGAACCGCATAAAAAATATTTTAAATTTATCTTGACTTCCCCAGAATTTTGAATATATATCAAAAATAGAATGGCGTTCGACAAATGAATTGGATTTTACCTGCCTGACCACGCTTATCCCCACAACGCCAGACCAAACAGGAGAAAATATGGGAACCAGAGAACGCCGCGCCAATGAAAAACAGATCCGCCTGGATCAGATCCTCAATGCTGCCCGCAGTCTTCTTTTCTCCGAAGGCATCAACAATATTTCCATCAGCAAAATCGCTGCCCAGGCTGAACTGGGGGTCGGTACCATTTATTTTTATTTTACAAACAAAGAAGAGATCTTTATTGCACTTCAGGAAGAAGGTCTGTCTCTGTTCTACTCCATTATCAGGGCCATCCACAGGAAACCGGTCAAAAGCGATGAAAAACTGAACCTGATCGCAAAAGAGTTTTACCGGTTTACCCAGGAGCATAAAGATTATTACGATATCATCAATTATTTTCTTTCCTCATCCAGAGAATTTTTCCAGCCAGACCTGAAAAACCAGATCGATATGTCTGGATCTAAAATTCTCTCGTTGATCGAAAAAATTGTCCAGTCCGGTATTGCAGATCACACCTTCCAAAAAGATGATGCCGGGAAATTTGCCATATTCTTTTTCAGTTCCCTGTTCGGGCTGATGCAGATGAAAAAACTGGAAAAAACCGCACTGGCGTCTGAACGCCACATGGATATTTATGAATACAGCGTCAAAAAACTGATTCACGGACTCAAACAAACCACCTGTCTTTAAAAAGGGGACAATCATGTATGCAGATTTAAACGATAAAATCGCCCTGGTCACCGGAGCAGGAAAAAAAACAGGGATTGGATATGCCATCTGTGAAAAGCTGGCGTCCTGCGGCTGTCACATCATCATCGCTGATCTGGACGGCGGCGGACACGACAGCGATGTCAAAACCGGATCTGCCGCCGAGATGCAGCAGATCGCAGAAGAACTGCAGACAGCTTACGGCATCCAGACCCTGCAGGTCAATCTGGATGTCACAGACAGCCGTGTTGTTCAGAAAATGGCTGAAACCGTCCAGAACCGTTTCGGCCGGGTGGACATCCTGTGCAACAATGCCGGTGCATCTTTTGGCGTGCCCAACGGCATCCACACCTATGATGAAACTGCCTGGATGAAAACCGTTGATGTCAACCTTCACGGAGTGTTCCGGGTCAGCCAGGCCATCGTGCCCCTGATGCAGGCTTCTGGCGGCAGCATCATCAACACCGCTTCCCGTGCCGGCAAAGTCCCGCCCCTTTTCAACGGTGCCTATGCCGTATCCAAGGCAGGGGTCATCATGATGACCAAGGTCATGGCAAGGGAACTGGCCGGGTTGAAAATCAAAGTCAACGCGGTTTGTCCGGGCCAGATCATGACCGATCTGGAAAAATGGCGGTTCGGTCTGGAAGCCAGCTTTCTGGGCACCACCATTGAAGAGCAGGAGGAAAAAATGTGCGCCACCATTCCCATGGGACGGATCGGAACCCCTGGCGAAGTAGCGGATCTGGTGGCATATCTGGCATCAGAACAGTCATCGTATATCACCGGCCAGGCATTGAATGTCTGTGGCGGTCAATTAATGGAATTATAATTTTTTAACCTTTGGAGGCCACAACATGGAAACAATTACCGGTGCACAGCTTGCAGCCCAGGCACTTATCGACAGAAAAATTGAGTATATTTTTTCGTTGAGCGGCGGTCATATCACCCCCATTTACCAGTATCTTGAAGGATCAGACGTCAAAATATTCGACACCCGGCATGAACAGTCCGCTGTTTTCATGGCTGAAGCCTGGGGTAAAATGACCCGCACCCCGGGGGTTGCCATGGTAACAGCAGGCCCTGGATTCACCAATGCCCTGACCGGCGTTGCCAGCGCCCATTTTTCCAACACGCCATTGGTGCTGATCGCCGGCTGCGTCGGCATGGACAACAAAGAACGGCTGGACCTTCAGGACATGCCCCAGGAAGCGGTGATCCGGCCAATGGTGAAAAAAACCCTGGTGTGCCAGCGGCCTGAACGGGTCAATGAATATGTGGACATGGCGTTTCGCATTGCCCAGTCCGGCAGACCCGGACCGGTATACCTTGAGTTCCCCATTGATGTGCTGAACGCTCCGGTTGATAAAGCCCTTGTCCGAAAAGCCTCGACCCAGGTGGTGTCACAGCCGTCAGATCCAGAAAAAGCCGCTGAAATGATCGAGATGATCCAGAAAGCCCAAAAACCCATTGTGATCGCCGGAACCGGCGCATGGCAGTCCAGGGCTGAAACAGAGCTGAAGACCTTTATCGAAAACACCGGTATTCCGTTATTCACATCTCTGTCTGCCCGGGGAATGG
>JAABSK010000257.1 GCA_011390435.1 Desulfobacteraceae bacterium
GTTCAAGATGATCCATGTACCGCTCCCGGCCAAGAGACTGATTCTTTGAAGAATCATACACTCCCGTTGCCCTGTTTACGGCAGCACTGAGCCGTTCATTGCTCATGGGATGGGTGGAAAACAGCACCTGCACCGCGCTGGAAGACCCTTTATTCAGAGTATCCAGCATCTCCATGAGCATGACAAACCCCTGGGACGGATATCCGGATTTAACCATGTACGCATTTCCCAGGGCATCCGCCTCCCGTTCATTGTCCCTGCTGTATTTCGACAGTAAAAGCCCCTGTCCCAGACTGCCAAGCTGCTGGACAAGCTCCCCTGCCCCGGCGCTCTGTGAACCTGCAGCAATCGTCAATCCACCCACCAGCAAAGAGGACAGCTGACCTTTGGACATCTGTTCTGCTGAATGCCGCGCATTGACATGGCCCAGCTCATGGCCCAGAAGGGCTGCCAGCTGGGCTTCATTTTCCAGCTCCAGCAAAATCCCCCGGGTGACGGCGATTGTGCCGCCTGGGAAAGCATAGGCATTGATATAGGTTGCATTCACACATTGAAAATTATAAGGCATTGACGGCCGGTGAACCATTGGCAGCAACTTTTGTCCCACATCAGCCACATAGGTGTTGACCGATGCGTCCTGGCAGACACCGTAATCGGCGGAAAACTGAAAAGGAGCGTGTTGACGGTCGATTCCAATCTCCTGCTGCTGGGACACCATCATCAGCTGTTTTTTCCCGGTGACAGGATCAATGGCGCATCCATAGAGAAACAACCCGCCTGAAACAGATGCACCGGTCATTGCCGCATATTTTAAAAACTGCCGGCGAGACAGATCTGAACTGCTCATCTTTATATCCTTTTTGTTATCAGTGATTTTTGACGAACAATGCCACAAGCAGCAGGAACATGCCAAGGAAAATCAAAAGAAGAAAAACCGGCACCTCGTAAATCAGCATGTCCATGGCATTTTGAAAAGCTGCTGCATCGATTACCGTAATAACAGACTCTGCCCTGTCTTCACCCAGCAGCTTCGAGAGTGTCAGATCCGCCCAGATGGTCTGTTTTTCCATAAACCCGGAGATACCGGAAAGAACCCCCAGGACAAACCCTGCCAGCAATGAAATGATTCCAAGCTTTGTCAGCATGTCACCTTTATCCTTGTGTCAAATTAAAATGAAACCTGCTTTTTGCATACCATCACTATATTCTGCATGGTTTTATCAAGTCAAACTATTTTCCCGGACAAGGGTTTTATTTATTCACCCCATATGGTACACCCTCTTGAAAAAACGAAAAGAAAAAACCATGATCCCGAACAACACATTCAAAAAAGTCGGTATTGCGTCATTTATCATGATGGCATCGGTATTTGCAAGCCGCCTGATCGGTGTGTTCCGCGAAATGACCATTGCAGGGGTCGGTGGCATCAAGTCCGGTGTTGATGCCTACCAGATCGCCTTTGTGCTGCCGGAAATCCTCAACCACATCGTGGCCAGCGGTTTTTTATCCATTACATTCATCCCGATCTTCACCCACTACCTGACCACAGACCGACCTGACGAAGGGTACCGGGTGTTTTCCATTATTCACAACACTTTTGGCCTCCTGCTGACGGGCCTGATCCTGGCAGCCATGATACAGGCCCCGTTTCTGGTACAGCTGGTGGCCCCGGGCATCACCGATCCTGCCACCTTTGCCCTGGCCGTTAAAATGACCCGCATCATCCTTCCGGCCCAGTTTTTCTTTTTTTCCGGCGGCCTTCTCATGGCCATTCAGTTTGCCCATGAAAAGTTCTGGATCCCTGCCCTTGCCCCGCTGATATACAACGGCCTGATCATCTGCGGTGGATTGATCCTGGGCCCGAAAATAGGGATGGAAGGCTTTGCCTGGGGGGTTCTTGGAGGAGCGTTCCTCGGTAATTTTCTGGTGCAGCTGCTGGGAGCAAAACAAACCGGTGCGGTGTATACGCCGGTTTTGGGCTTTTGCCACCCGGATCTGCAAAAGTACATCAAACTGACCCTGCCGTTGATGCTGGGGCTGACCATGACCTTTTCAACAGAATTTTTCCTCAAATTTTTCGGTTCATTTCTTCCGCAAGGCAGTATTGCCGCCATGAATTATGACTGGCGGGTCATGAATGTGGTGGTCGGCCTTTTTGGCCAGGCTGTCGGTGTTGCATCCTACCCTTACATGGCAAGATTTGCACAGTCCGGCCAGATCGATGCCCTGAACCAGCTGTTAAACCAGACCCTGAAATTCATTTTTCTGGTGATTCCTCTGGGGATTATGATTTCAGTGCTCAGTCACGAAATTATCCTGATCCTGTTTCAACGGGGGCAGTTTGATGCCCACGCCACCCGCATCACCCAGGAAATCCTGCCGTTTTTCATGGTCGGTGCGTTTGCCTTTTCAGCCCAGACCATTGTCAGCAGAGGATATTATGCCATCCAGAATACACTTCTGCCCACTGTTTTAACCTCTGGATGTGTGATTCTGGCCCTGCCAATCACCTACGGACTCATGCGCGGATTTGGTGCAAAAGGGCTGGCTGCAGGTCTTTGCCTTTCCGCCGTCCTTCAAAGCGTGGTGCTGTTTGAGTGCTGGAGCAGGCAAAGCCGGAACAGCGGCAAAGCCCAGGTATATCTTTTTTTGCTCAAACTGCTGCCCATTACTGCCGGTATCGGACTGATCCTGTATTTCAGCGCCCAGATCTGGCGGAAGGTGTTTGATGCCATGACCTTTGGCGGCGCATTGGCTGTCTGCATCCTCATCGGTCTGGAATTTTTACTGATCTTTTATATTACCGGCCGTATATTTCAGATTCATCAGATTCTGACGATTTTTGAAAACATTTGCAAAAGAGGCGTGTCATGGATACACAGATAACCCGGATCGCACAAAAAATCAAAACCGCCAGACATCTGGTCTTTTTCACCGGTGCCGGCATCTCCACGGAAAGCGGCATCTCCGACTACCGAAGCCAGGGCGGGTTGTGGCGAAAAGTCCAGCCCATCTATTTTGACGATTTCATGTCCTCCAGATCCGCCCGTATCCAGTACTGGAAGCAGCGCCTGTCCATGGAAAAAAGCCTGGCAGCGGCAAAACCCAACGCAGGCCACAACTGTATCGCCCGGCTGGACAAACTGGGGCGGGTAAAAGCAGTGATCACCCAGAACATTGACGGACTTCACCAGGCATCCGGCATTTCAGAGGAAAAAATCATCGAACTTCACGGCAACACCCGGAGAGTGCGGTGCATGAGCTGCAGACAGGTGTACCCATGGGATCAGATCCGGAAACGAATCGATAATGGAGACCCGGCACCCGTCTGCGAATGCTCTGGTTATCTTAAGCCGGACACCATCTCCTTTGGCCAGGCAATGCCGGAAAAAGCAACCCAGCGGGCTGTCCAGCTGTCAAAACAAAGCGATGTATTTATTGTTGTGGGCTCAACCCTTGTGGTTCAGCCAGCTGCGCTGATGCCGGAATATGCAAAAAACAACGGTGCCTTTCTCGGAATCATCAATCTTTCCGAGACCCCGTATGATTCCGTCAGTGACGTTGTGATCCAGGGCAAAGCCGGAACAGTGCTAAAACAGATCGTTGATCAGGTCATCAGTATCTGAACAATTATTCCGATGCTGACAGTTGGATCGCCAGCCTCCACCGATTACATTTTATTGTTCTCAAAATTACCCTTTTTATTCTTGTCTGTCACCTGACAGGCATTCTTCATTCATGTGGAAATCCCTAGTTTGGGAAGTATATAAGCCTGGAGTAAAATGTAAATCCCAAGGAAAATTAAAACATAAATTATTTCATTCATACTCAGTCCTCTTTTGTCAGTTTATATTTTTTGTTTCAAGACGAATGTCTGTCCTCATCATGTTGTGATTATCTGGTGATCGGAAATTTCTTTTTATACCAGTCAGCGATACCCCGCCTCAGATTCAGTATTTCTTTGAACCCGGAATCAATTAGTATTTTTGAAGCAACCGTACTGCGGTTACCTGTTGCACAATAAATCAGGACAGGGCCATTTTTATATATATCAAGTTCTTTAAGCTGTGATTGAAGTACTTGGACAGGGATTAGTTTAGAATTTTCTATGTGCCCGGACTTAAATTCCTGTGGGGTTCTGACATCAAGAATCAATGGATTTCTATCTTTGATGAATTTCTCAGTCTCTTTGGCTGTTAGCGCTTTATAGCTTGGTTGATCATATTCAAGCACAGTGATCGTGCCTTTAATAGCATTGATTGTGTAT
>JAABSK010000258.1 GCA_011390435.1 Desulfobacteraceae bacterium
GGGTGGGCATGGACGATCTGCCTGGCCGCCAGAATGTCGGTCAGTTCAAAGCTGCCCACGATATGGCCCAGCAGAAGAAATCCGGCCAGCATGGCAAACCCGCCCCCGCCGGTGATAACCAGGGCCATGAACGCCCCCTGGCGGGCATCGGCCCGGTGGCGCCAGAAACCGATGAGCAGAAAGGAGCTGATGCTGGTCAACTCCCAGAAAACCATGAGCAGAAGCAGGTTTTCCGACAGCACGATGCCCAGCATGGAGCCCATGAAAAAAAGCAGGTAGGTGTAGAACCGTCCCATGGGGTCTTCTTTGGCAATGTAATAGCGCGCGTACACAACAATGAGCAGCCCGATGCCCAGTACCAGCATGGCGAACAAAAACCCGAACCCGCTGACCCGGAAGGCAAAGGTAAGACCTATGGCAGGAATCCAGGTCCGGGTGTAAAGGGGCATATCTCCTGAAAACACCGCCGGTGCCTGGAGCAACAGCAGCACCAGGGAAAAGCCGGCAATCACACCGGCAGATGCGGCATTGAGATTGCGGTTGTAAAACAGACAGGGTATGAATGCCCCCAGCAAAGGGAGCAGGGGTATCAACGCAAGGGTCATGGCTCTCCAAAATTATGTTTGCCCAACCGCCAGCATACCAGGGACTAAAGCGGGATCAGGTATATAAAATTCAGAAGTCCCGGACAAAAGTCAAGGATTTTCGGAATTTTTCAGGGTGTTTTCGTCCTTATTTCATGGAGAAAAACCCAGTCTTGCTTTTGTGAAAGCTAACCTCCTTCCTTATGGCAGAGAGAAACTACGCGCTATTCCTCGACACTGTCGACAGCATTGTTGGCCCGGATCTGCCTGTGGATCACTTCTGCTTCAGCAGATCTCTGATTTCGGTAAGTAGTGCTTCCTCTTTCGACGGAGCAGGCGGCGCCGCAGGAGATGTTTCCTCCTTCTTCTTCAGTGAGTTCATCCCCTTAACCACCATAAATATTGCGAACGCAATGATCACGAAGTCCACAGCGGCCTGAATGAACTTACCGTAGTTCAGTGTCACAGCGGCCGCATCTCCACTGGCCGCTTTCAGCGTAACTGCCAGGTCGGTAAAATTTACCTTGCCGACAAGCATCCCAAGCGGCGGCATGATGACATCCGCAACAAATGACGAAACAATCTTTCCGAAAGCACCGCCAATTACTATTCCGACAGCCATATCGACCACATTGCCACGCACTGCGAATGCCTTGAATTCCTTAAGTATACTCATCTGAACCTCATTCAAATTGGGTGGTGTAAGTTGTCAGCAATTCTCGGTAAAGATCTAAAATTCCCAGAAAAATGTCAATCCAGCAAAATTCAGTCCGGTGTCAGCTGAAAATTAGGATCCTCAGCCCAAATCGCTGTCAACTTATGTATCAGGTTTGTGTAAAATGTCAAGAAATCCTGCCAGAAGCCAGCAGAGATCCATTGACCGGAAGCGGCTTTGATGAATCATAGCCATTTGTCAATCGTTCGAATCGAACTTTTCTGGGGGCATGAATATCTGTTGGCGGAGAGATGACAAAACGAAACAGTGACTCCCAATTTTCGAATATTATGACCCGGATATCAGTCACCCAGCTGTTGGTATAGTTGTTTTTATCTCCATCCCGGATGATGTTGTATTCAAAAAAATGGAAGCATCTGTCTTTTTTCTGGATGAACAATAGACGTACACAGAACTTGATGGGAATAACTAATGGTTCCATTTTGTTTATACCGGTGACAGGATAACACCTTCAAATAAAACCGGTCTTGGCAAACTGACTCGCTATATTGTCAGGGCCTGTTTTTCACAGGAGCAAATGGTCTATGTCCCGGTTGGGGCCATATTTCTCGCTTCTAATAATTTTTCATGCTTTTCTTGACAAAGAGTGTTTTCTTATCCTATAGCTTACACTTTAAATTATAGAGGAGTGAGGTCACTTTTTTTCGGGATGACAAAAAGATAAAATTCTCAGATGGGAGAGCGGTTATGAGAAAAAATTGTTTGATTTTTACAGTTGTTGCTATTTTCCTTTTTACGGCTAGTATGAGTTTTGGTGCTGAAGAAATGACCTGCTGGTTTCCCCCGGGCTGGAAGAACAAGGCACCCCAGGCAAAAGCCATAGTACAGGCGCTTGCAAAGGAATCCGGTTTGACTATAAAACCCAGGATTGGAAATAGTTATCTGGATATTTTGACTGCATTTGCATCAGACAGACAAAATATTGTTTATGTTGGATCCTTTGTGCAGGCCATATTAAAGACCCGCAATCTAGGCACGGCCCTTGTCCAGAACGTTAATGGCAAGGAGTTTTATTCAGGCGTCTTGGTATACCCTGCAGGCCAGGATCCGGCGGCCATTTTAAAAGACACACCGGAACTGATTGCCTATGCCAAGGGCGCGTCTTCCGGCGAGTCAAGTGCCAAGGCAGCAACTTCCGGCAAGGCAAATATTGTCACAAAAAATCACGGGGCAAGCTGTTCCGCTGTAAAAGCGGGTAAGGCCAAGGCCGGGGTTGTGAAAAACTGGTGGTGGCAGGCCAATAAAGATAAATTTCCAGAGCTGGCCATGTATGAAATTCCAGGGGTGTCCATCCAGAAGAACCCGGATAATGTTCTCACGGTCTCCAGATCTGTTTCTCCGGAAGACAGCAAAAAGATTGCGGCAGCGGCAATGGCAAGCAAAGATGTGTTTGGCGCGTCTGAAATGCGCCCCTTTAACCCGGAAGATCTTCAGTTTTCCATTGATTTGATGAAAAGAGGGCAGATTGATCCGCTTTCTTACACCTGGTAAGGGTTTTTTCAGTATTGACAATTCAATTATTTGCCGCCTTATCCGGTTTTACAAGGCGGGAAAAGGCGGTTGTTATTCGCGATTATACGTTGCGGGAAGTTATCTTTTTTGAAATAATAACAGGAGACAGTGTATAATGGGAATTCAAAAAAAGATGATTCTGTCCATTTCTTCTATTTTGCTTGTTTCATTTGTCATCATGTCGCTGCTCATTAATAAAGGTGTGGGCAATAACAACGATGCCTTGGTGTCTTCGATCCTCGCAAAACAGGAAGAAAACAACCAGAAAACCCTGTCCGTTCTCACCAAAGGGTTTGGAAAAATCACAAATGGTTTAACAGAAGCTGAAAAGAGCTCCCAATCAATTCTCTCAGACCTCTATGTGAGTTTTTACGGGACCCTGAGCAAGGCCATCAGCAACCAGATGTTTCCCCTGGTGGCCTCCTTTGACTTTGATGCGGCCAATGCGGTGATTGAAAAGCTGTTGCAGTCTACCCCTGAAATCTCCTGGATCCGGTATGTCATTAGCGAAACCCCGACCCAGGATGATATCTATGAATTCGGTAAAAAAGAGACAGGAAATGGCCTGAAGGTCTTCTTGCACACGATAAAAGACGAGTTTGCCTATTTCCATATTGAAATGCAGGTAAAATTATCCGGAATGCAGTCACTGGTGGCAATAGGGGAAATTTTTTCTGCCATAAACCAAGACAACAAGCAATTGCTGACTTCCATTAATGATATCGGTAAAAATGCGGTGACCAGCGGCAATCAATATGCGTTATCGGTTGCAGATAAAAGCAAAAAAGACATTACCTTTCGCACAAGGGGCCTGCTGGCTGTTATTTTGCTGGTCATCAGCGTGGTGTTGTTTTTTATTACCCGTTCCATCACCAGGCCTATTCTGCGGGCGGTCCATCATGCCGGGAAAATTGCCGGCGGCGATTTTTCATCCAGACTGGCAAACAAAAATACGGATGAGATCGGGGAGCTTGCCGATGCACTGAACACAGTGGCTGAAAACCTGTCCGCCATGGTCAGTGAAGTGAACAGCAGCATTCAAAACCTTACGACCTCGGCAAGCGGCCTGACCGGTATTTCAAAGACCATGGTCGGCAGCGTGGATTCAACAGTGGATAAATCAAACACTGTGTCTGTGGCTGCCAAACAGATGTCTTCCAACATGGATTCCGTGGCAGCCGCAATGGAAGAAGCATCAATCAATGTGGACAATATTGCCGGCTCAGCCAAACAGATGAGCACGAGCATTGGTAGGCTTTCCCAGGACACGGACAAGGCAATGGAAAGTACCGGACTTGCTGTGGAGAAATCCGAGCGCTCATCCGCCCAGGTCAAGGCCCTTGGGGTGGCAGCCGATGAAATAGGCCGGATGATGGAAACCATTGCCGACATTTCTGCAAAAACAAACCTTTTGGCCTT
>JAABSK010000259.1 GCA_011390435.1 Desulfobacteraceae bacterium
GCCTTTGCTGGAGCCGATTTTGATAACGCCGGCCTTGATGCCGGTGTCATGGATTCCCACGGTGATTTCTTTCATGAGCAGTTCATAAAGTTCTTCATGGATATCCCCCAGCATCTCTCTGAATTTCCAGTAAGCGGACGATCCTTCGCCCTCATAATAGTAACCGGTTGAACAGATGATCTGGACGCCGGTTTTTTCCGATATTTCGCGGTAAACCTGTGGACAGCGCCCCACCTCATTGGCTGTGGCATCCACATAAGTGCTCACTCCGCCTGCTTTGAGCCGTTTAAAAACAGGAAGAGCGGTCTCAATGATGCGCTGTTCGTCAAAGGGGGCAACAGTTTGATCTCCCACCCATCCGGGATATCCGAATGCAATGTGTTCATGCATCAGGGCGGTGCCGATATCGTTGCTGGAGATTGTGCCGGTAACGGTGTTCAGTTTTGTTGTGGTCATTGGATGCTCCTTTAATAGGGGGTCAATTGCGTTATTGATCGCAATCAGTTTTGCGAAAAATGTGCCACTGAAAGAAAATCATGTAACTGTCTGTATCTTGAGCAAATCTTGCGAATTTTCAGGCAGACCCGCGCTTTGGAGATGGTATTTCAGGGCGTTATTTCAACCATTGGACGATATACCGCCTTTTTCAGGGCAGGGAGGGGGGATGCCAGTGGTGCTTTTTTTTGTACGGCGGCAGGGAAAAACAATTTGTATTCTGATCTCTGGTGGTGTACTTTTTTGACATCGTAAAAAACAAAGGAGATCACATGCAACACACAAACGACACCCATTTGAAGTCAGTCGGCTATCTTCTCTGGATCTTTGGTTTTACCGGATCTCACCGATTTTATTATGGAAAGCCAGTCACCGGCACGATCTGGTTTTTTACCCTGGGGCTGTTTTTCATCGGCTGGATTGTGGATTTTTTCCTCATCCCTTCCATGGACCGCCAGGCAGATTTCAGGTACCACAGCGGCCGCATCAGTTACACCCTGGCCTGGGCCCTGCTGACGTTTCTGGGGATATTCGGGGTGCACCGGTTTTATATGGGCAAATGGGTGACCGGTATTGTCTATCTGCTGACGGCAGGACTTTTTGGCATCGGATTCTTATATGATCTGTGGACGCTGAACGATCAGGTTTCCCTGATCAATGGCGGCCATGCCTGAGGCTGATATCTGCCAGCTGGTTTCTGTTTTTTTGAAGATTTTATCCGCAGTGACTGAAAATTTGATATGAGAAAGGAAAATGAGATGAATTATTTATTGCAGCCGAAAAAGTTTGAGCATCTGATTGCAGACGCTGGTTCCCGGGCAATAATGGAAAAGACGATTGATTTTTTTGAAAATCTCGGGAAAACCAGGCTCACCGATGATTTCCATAAAAAAGTCTGGTACAAAAATTTTGTTGAATTTGTTGGCCGGGAGCAGATTTTTGCCAAGCTTCTGACCCCGAAAGCCTATGCAGACGGAGACCCGGACTGTCGATGGGACACTGCCAGAAACGGTGAATACAGCGAGCTGCTGGCGTTTTACGGCTCCGGCTACTGGTATTGTTTTCAGGTCAGCATTCTGGGATTGGGCCCCATATGGATGAGCCCCAATGAAACTGCCAAAAAGAAAGCCGCGGCATTGCTGAAACAAGGAGCGATTTTTGCCTTTGGTCTTTCCGAACGTTCAAAAGGGGCGGATATCTACTCAACAGAAACTGCCCTGACACCGGTATCTGACGGCACATGGGTGGCCAATGGTGAAAAATATTATATCGGCAACGGCAATGAAGCTGAAATGGTGTCCACTTTTGGCAAGGTAAAAGACGGAACAGATGACTATGTCTTTTTTGTTACCAATTATCTGAACAAGGCGTACGAACTGAAAAAAAATGTTATTTCCCACCAGCAGTATGTGTCCAACTTTGCCCTGCACGACTATCCGATCACCGAAGATGAAATCCTGTCCCGCGGGCCCCATGCATGGGACTGTGCGCTGAATACCGTTAATATCGGTAAATTCAATATTGGCCCGTGCTCTATTGGCATGGCAGAACACAGCTTTTATGAAGCCATTACCCATGCCAGTAACCGGATGCTGTATGGCCGCCGTGTGACAGATATGCCCCATGTCCGTCGGAATTTCATGGAAGCGTGGCTGCGCCTGATCGGAATGAAGCTGTACCAGCGCAGGGCCACGGATTATTTCAGAAACGCGGCAAAAGATGACCGCCGGTATATGTTGTACAATCCCACCAGCAAAATGAAAGTGACCCTGCAGGCTGAAGAGGTGATCAATCTGTTGTGGGATGTCATTGCCGCAAAAGGATTTGAAAAAGACACCTATTTTTTCACAGCCACAAGTGAAGTCCGGGGCCCTTCCAAGCTCGAGGGAACGGTTCATGTGAATGTCCAGCTGATTCGCAAATTCATGAAAAACTATTTTTTTAATCCCCAGCCCTATGAAGAGATGGCGCCTGATTTTTCTGATAAAGACGACCTGTTTATTTTTGATCAGGGTCCCACCGGCGGTCTGGGCAAGGTTGCGTTTCATGATTATCTGCCGACGTTTGAAAAATTTTCCAGTCTTCCGAACGTGAACTGCTTTATGCAGCAGATCGGACATTTCAAGGAGATGCTTGAAAAAGCAGGCCCTGACAAGGCACAGGATATGGATTCATCTTTTTCACTGCCTTTAGGTGAAATGTTTTCAGTGGTGGTGTATGGCCAGCTGATTCTGGAGCAGTGTGAATTAAGCAAAGTCGACCATGATATTGTCAATCAGATGTTTGATTTCATGGTTCGTGATTTTTCCCGGTTTGCCCTTCAGATCTATGGGATGCCCAATACGAAAAAAGAGCAGCAGGACTATTGCACCCAAATTATGCTGATCAAGGCCCAGGGTGACACAGAACAGTATGACCGGGTATGGGAAACATATGTGGCCTCCCTTGACGGTGAATATGCCATGAACGAATAAAATCGATAAAACAGGTGAATATGGAAGAGACGATGTATCAGGCGCTGCAGGAGCGGATTGACGGATACGCCCTTGGGTTTCCTGCGACAGAATCCGGCGTGGAGATGAGGATACTTGAGCGGCTTTTTGCCGAGGATGAGGCCCGCATGTATCTTCATCTGACCCGGGATCTGGAACCGGTTTCAGCGATTGCAGAACGCGCTGGAAAAACTGAAGCGGAAACATCTGCCTTGCTGGAAAGGATGACAGCCAAAGGGGTGACCTTTCCGAAAACAGTGGATAATATTAAATTTTATGCGGCTGCGCCTTTTATGCACGGGTTTTTTGAAAACAATGCATGGCTTCAGGAAGACAAGGAGCTTGCCGCACTTATGGAACAGTACCTTACCGGTGGTTTCGTTGCCAAGGGCAAGGCGCTTCGTACCATTCCGGTCAACCAGAGCATGGAAGATTCAAAAACAGTGCTGCCCTTTGACGATGTGATGAAAATTATTGATTCAAAAGAGCGTATCGGGGTGATGCCCTGTGCCTGCGCAAAGCATATGAAAACCCTGGAAACCGGATGTCACAGGCCGCTTGAAGTCTGTATCGGCTTTGATTTTTATGCAGAATACTGCATCGAAGGACTGGGTGTCGGGCGCTGGATAGACCGTGAAGAAGCCCGTGTGATTCTGGAAACGGCAAACAAGGCAGGGCTTGTGCATCAGACGGGCGGGAACCGCATGAGCACAGAATGTCTGTGCAATTGCTGTCCGGATTGCTGTGGCAGCATGAAAATTTTCAAACAGATTCCAGCACCGTCGAAAATTGCCGGATCAAATTATCAGGCCCGTCTGTCGGAAGAAGACTGTGTTCTTTGTGAAACCTGTATTGACCGCTGCCCCATGAATGCGTTGACAGTGAGTGAAGATGCATTGATGCTGGATTCTCAACGGTGCATTGGATGCGGTCTGTGCGTGACCGAGTGCCCGACCGGGGGAATCCTTCTGGAGCGCAAAGATCGAGAAAAACCGATTGCGCCGCCAATGCCTGAAGACTATCGTTTCATGAAGCCGTCTGTTGAGTTTGAAAAGGACATCAAAAAATGGATTTTGCAATGAACAACAACCCCTCTTTTGTCACAGATCATATCTGCAGCCACAAGTATTCATCCATCCTGGATAACATTTTACGCAGGTTTTTAAAAACTGAATTTCCTCCGGCCATTTTTCCG
>JAABSK010000260.1 GCA_011390435.1 Desulfobacteraceae bacterium
ACCCCGGGACAGACCGTCTGAAACCGTCACCGAAATCCCTGAAAAAAAACCGCCCGTCATTTTTGGCCAAATCATGGGCACCTACATCATAGCCGAACAGGAAGACCGGCTTATGCTGGTGGACCAGCATGCGGCCCATGAACGGGTGGTGTATGAGAAACTCAAATACCGGCATGCGCATCTGGCCAAAGACAGCCAGTTTCTGCTGGTGCCGGAAACCCTGGAACTTAAGGCAGGGGAGGCGGATCTTCTGACCGGCATCCTGCCGGACTTAGAAGCCCTGGGCCTGGTCATCGAACCCTTTGGGGGCACCACCTTTGTGGTCAAGGCAGTGCCCGGGCTTCTGGCAAAAAAACAGATAACCTCCCTGGTGCAGGGCATTGTGGAAACCCTCATGGAAAAAGGTGACACAGGGATCAAGGAACAATGGCTGGAAAACTGCCTCATCTCCATGGCCTGCCACCATGCGGTGCAGGCCAACAGATCCATGTCCCATAAGGAGATGGCATCCCTTGTCACAGATCTGTTTGCCTGTGATAACCCGTTTCACTGCCCCCATGGCAGGCCCACCATGGTGAGCTTTGATAAAACCCGGATGGAAAAGCTGTTCAAAAGGGTTGTCTGATATTTTTTGGGCAGTGTTCAGTATAATGTTCACATCAGGGGTGCAGGTGAAAAAAAAGATTGATGTATAAAACCAAAAAATATACACTCACAAACGATTCGGGATTTAAGCAGGCGTGATGTTCACATTTTATCAAACAAAAGGAGCCAATATTGAAGCCATCTAAACTGCTTGTGATGCTTTTGCTTTTTTCATCATTGATAGCCATCGGGATACCCCATCATTCCCTTGCCCAATCGCCCGTCACCATAGCTGTAATGCCCTTTGAAATGAATGCCGAAAAGGGGTTGGATTATCTCCAGGAAGGTGTCATGGACATGTTGAATTCCCGCCTCACCTGGCAGGGCCGGGTGAATGCTGTTGAGAAAACCCGGGTAAAATCGGTTCTCAGCCAGGTTGAAGATTTCAGCGGTCAGAGCAGGGCTATCATGGCCGGAACGATTTTGGAAGCAGATTATGTCTTGTACGGAAGTATAACCATAATCGGTAACAATGCCAGTATCGATGCAAATATTGTAGATGTTACGGGTAAAAACGGGATGTTGCCGTTTTCAAAACAGGTAAGTGGAATGGGGAATGTGATCCCGGAGATCAACCGGTTTGCCACTGATATCAATGAAACTGTTTTTAACCGGCCAGTGACCCGGCAGCAATTTACAGCCGACCAAACCCGGCAGATGCAAAGCGATCAATCGCTTTCCGGTGGTGCCTTTATCATGGCCGATCCTGATCAGTCCGGGTCCAACCGGGCCGGCCAAGTCGGGTCTGTCCCCAATCAGGGATTCGAGTATATCCGGCAGAATCACGCTCAGGGAAACTACTGGCAAAGCAGTGTGTTTGATTATAGGATCAGGGGGCTCGACATTGGTGATGTGGACAGGGATGGCAGAAATGAAACCATCGTGGTCTCGGATCATGCCATAATGATATACCGGGGGGAAACCAACCGGTTCTTACAGATCGGAGAGATACATAAAAGTCGTATTGACAGACATGTTTCCGTTGATGTTGCTGATATCAATGGAAACGGCATCCCGGAAATCTTTGTGACTGCCATTGGCGGGGACAGGGATCAGGTGAAATCCTTTGTAATGGAATATGATGGCAGCCAATACCGCAAAATCGTTGAAAAGATGGACTGGTATTTCAGAGTGGTGGATAAAACCGGGACCCCGGTTCTTTTGGGGCAGAGGCATCGACTGAGTGATGATCTCTACAGCTCGCCCATTTACCGCATGGTGTACCGGAACAATGAATATCAGCCGGAAGACATCATGCTGTCCGGAAAAAAAATTAATGTTCTCGGGGTGGCATATGGTGATATCACCGGGGATGACAGCAATGCGTTTATTGCATTCGATAAGAATGATCATATTCGGATTCTGAACCAGAACGCTGGAGAAATCGGGAAAACCCAGGAACCTTTCGGCGGCAGTAACAACTACTTTATCGTACCAACAAAAGACCCTACGGATCCAGGAATTTATCAATTTTTCCCCCATCGCCTGGTTCTCGCCGATACCAACAACGACCAGAAAAACGAGGTGATAACGGCAGTGAATGCCGAGGCACCGTTGAATATGCTTCAGCGGATCAGAATGTTCAAAAACGGTCACATGGAATCATTGTTCTGGAATGGTGCAGGCGGACTGGCCAAGTATTGGAAAACCCAGCCCATGGAAGGGTATATCGGTGATTTTGTAATAGGGGATTTTGATAATGACGGAACCGATGAATTGGTGATTGCTGTTATTCAAAATGACAAGGTTATCTCTTTTTCAAGTGCCAATAGCCGGCTCATTGGTTATGGCCTGTGATATTGTTTTTCAAAAATAAATGTTTGACTTTTCATATGGATGCTGATAATTAGCTGAAACACAGAAGGTTATCCTGGCAGGTAACCTTGTAAAAGCAGCTCTTTTAACCGTTTTTAACCAAATGTTTAACTTTCATTTAAAAAGGAAAAAAAGATGAAAAAATTAATGATGAGTGTCATTGCAGCACTTTTTGCTGTGGCACTGGTTATCCCCGCAAACGCGGCGGATAAACTTGAACTGAGCGGTGAGTACCGTCTCCGGGGTTGGGATATCAGAAACGAAGGATTTGTTGACGGTGCTGACAGCTCCTGGTTTGACCAGAGAATGAGAATCGGTGCCAAAATCAATGTCAGCGATGATGCCCATGTCATGATCCGTGCCGACCTTGGTGATGGTGTGTGGGGGCGGGATTTTGCTACATCAGGTATAGCACGACCAATTCCTGGGACCTCCAGTAGTATTGATTTCGACCGTCTCTACATGTATCTGGATCGGGGTATGTGGAATCTGACTATCGGTGAGCAATATATTGGTTTGGGTATCGCTGAGGTGCTTGATTCAAACCCGACAGCCATTAAACTGGGTCTGGATTTTGGCGCAGTCAAACCGAGCCTCATTTACGGTAAAGTGGATGAAGGCGGTTCGACGAATGATGATAATCTCAATGATGATACCAATCTTTACGCAGGTAACCTGAGTTTCATGCTGGGTGAAAATTTTGATTCCAACGTTTTTTATGCAATGGTTGACAATAATGCCACTGATGATCAAAAATGGGCAGCTGGTTTCCATACGCAGGGAAAACTGGCTGCTTTGGCCCTGACAGGTGAAATTTCCTACTTTGGTGGAGACGATGGCGCCGGGACCGATTATACCGGAACCCAGTTTTACCTCAAGGCGGAATCAGCAATTAATGAAATGTTCAGTATCGGAGGCGAGCTTCTTTATGCCCTCGGTACGGATGATCCTACTGAAACCCAGGAAACAAACCTGATAGACTGGTGGACATTCAACCCCATGAGTAACAACACCCCGGGTTCTGCAGATTTCTCTGCCACTGGTTCCGATCCTTTTGATCCCTATGACCAGGATGCAGGGGTACAAGCCCTTACTGTATTCGGCCAATTCAATACAAGTGATGCGTTAAGCATGGGTCTCAAGCTGGGTTATTTTCAGCCTGAAGAAACTAGTGTAACAAACTTGGACCATCTGTTGGCAGCCAATGCATGGATTGCTTACAAATTGACCGGAAATACAACAGCTTCTTTGACATACCTGCGTGTGATGCCCGAATTTGATACTACGCCACCGAACGTCGAAGATGAAGGAACAATTTACGCGAAATTCCAGATTAATTTCTAATTCTGGTGTAAGTTAAAAGAGTGCTTTTACACATAAAGGGGGGATGCGGCTGAAATGCTGCATCCCCCCTTTTCATTATTTCACAAACATCTTTCGGGAAACTGGGTCATGTTCTCTTTGTTAATCGCCGCAATATAGATCCATATATTCCCTGAAATTTCTTTTATAACCATTTTTAAACCCGGAGACATAAGATTCGGAACGTTTTTCTTTTTCAATTTTCTTCAGGTGTTGTTGCAGATGGGTGAACATTTTTCCACTGTGAAGATGGTTGGGATACTGATTAAAGCAATATTCTCCAAGAGCATCCTGTTTGGCAAGCTGCCCGGCATAATGCCTTCCTTCATGGTACTGGGGCATATTCATCCGGTAACTG
>JAABSK010000261.1 GCA_011390435.1 Desulfobacteraceae bacterium
GGGCGCCATCAAGGGAGCGGCCCGGGCGGATATTTTCTGCGGGAACGGCGAATATGCCGAATTCACCGCCGGACATATGAACAAATACGGCCACCTGTATTTTCTGGTGTTAAGGAAAAAATAATGGAGATCACCTGGCTGGGCACGGCCGGATTTCAAATTAAAACAGAAAACAGCTGGTTCCTGGTGGACCCGTTTGTCAGCCGAAACCCCCAGGCATCACCGGTCCAGCCGAAAACGCCCGGTGATCTGGAAGGAGATTGGATTTTTCTGTCCCACGGGCATTTTGATCATATCCATGATGTACCCGTGATTGCCCGCACCCGGAAGGCCCGGGTGTACGGCTCTGATGTTGCGGCCGGTTCCTTGAAACGCCTGGGTGTACCTGAAAATCAACTGGAGCGGATCACCCGTTTTCCGGCCCCCTTTTTTTTCGATGATTTTTCAGCCACGGCTTTTTTTTCACGGCATATCCGTTTTGACCTGAAACTGCTGGTGAAAACCCTTTTTAAGATCAATGTTTCTTTTTTTAAATATTTGCCGCTGCTATTGTATTATCCCTGCGGACAGGTGCTGTCCTGGCAGTTTGAGGTGGAGAACCAGCGGATCCATTTTTTCGGGAGCGCGGGTGCCACGGAAAAAGAACTTAAAAGACTGGCACAACGATCCATTGATATTTTGATCCTGCCCCTTGAGGGACATACCCGCATCTGTGAAAAAGCCCTGAAATATGTGGCCATTTTAAAACCGGCGGTGGTGATTCCCTGCCATCACGATGAATTTTTTCCACCGATATCCCAGCAGGTGGACATCACGCCGTTTATCGAAGGGGCAGGACATGCGCATGCCGCCACCCGGGTGGTGGTTCCCAAAATCAATCAGCCCCTGGTCATGCATCCGGACTGATGCCAAAAGAATCGCATCCTGCAATTTATCGGTCTTTCAGGAAGATCGTGTGATATTCATCCTCGGCCAGGTGGGCTTTTAAGAAGCCATTGATAAAATCATAAATTTTTGTCAGTTCCGTGTCGGCAAGTCTTGGGAGCAATGTCTTTAAAAACCGGTCTTCGGAAAATTTCTGCAGGTAGAACATGATGGTTTCCTCATCGGTTTTCCTATCCATGCCAAAGGCGCCGAGGCCGTCATATTCCTGGACAAACTGGTGGGTATCTTTTTTCATATAACGGTCCTTGTTATTCGGATTCTGAAAAGGCTTTTGATGCCATGAGATCTTCTAAAAAGATTTCGAGCTGCACCACACCGATTTCCGTCATTCCCAGTGCATCTGCTTCTTTGGAACTGATGATACCGGACAGGTCCTCTTTGGAGTTCTTTCTTTCTATTTTCAGACAGATTTCGTTTACAATCCTGACAATCAGCAGCAGCAGATCGGACGGATTATATGAATCAGTATGGTGATCCCTGGCAATGATCCGGTAAGTTTCCGGCAGGTTCCATTTGGCCAGGAGGGTATAGCCCTGCTCTGCATGGAGATTGTTCATGATGGTTTCCATCAGTTCTACGGTGGGTTTGATGGTAACATCCTTATTTTGCAGCAGTTTTTCAAGCGCCGTCAGCAGATAGAGCTTGCCCATATCGTGCAGCAGCCCGCCAATAAAAGCTTTTGATACCAGATGGTCCATGGCAAGATGCCTGGCTGTCCAGGATGACCCCATGGCACAGGCCACCGAATGTGCCCACAGGCGGTTCTGGTATTTCCGGATGTCCGGATGGGATGATTTGAAGTTCTGTTTATGGATCACGGTGATAATAATATTCACGATTTCAACCTGGCCGAGTCTGAGGACCGCATCTTTAATGTTATCCACATGGTGCAGGCCTTTATAGAATGCAGAATTGGCTGCCTTGAGGACCTCGCCGGTCAGGGTGGGATCTGTTTTGATCTGCTGGATAATGATATCGAAATCCGGATCGGCCCTGGTGGCTTCTTTCTGAAGCTGGAGGGCTTTGGGGCTTAATACGGGCAGTGATTCTTCTTTTTCGATCTGGCTCTTGATGATGTCCAGCATGGATCTTTCTTCGGCCATCTTATGATACTCCTAACAATCGGTTGATTTCATGGATCGGTCGTGGGGGAATCAATCGCGGGATGCACCTGAAAAGTTCTTCAAACGTGGTGATACCGGCAGCCACCTTGGAAAGGGCATCCTCCATCAAGGTGACCAGGCCGGTGGTTTCCACGCTGATTTTCCGGATGTCATAACTGGATTTATGACTTAAAATGGCTTCCCGGACATATTCATTTAAAATCAGCATTTCAAAAACAGCCAACCGCCCCTTGTATCCGGTGTGGTTGCAGGCGGGGCAGCCCTCGCCCTTCATGAATTCATACCGGGCAATGTCATCGGGAACATAGTTCAGCAGTTTCAGGTCACGGGGGGATGGCTTGAAGGATTTTTTGCATTTCGGGCAGATCCGCCGCAGGAGCCGCTGGGCCATGACACATACCACGGTTGATGAAATCAGGAAGGCTTCTATTTCCATGTTTAAAAGGCGGATCAACCCGCTGATACTGTCTTCGGTATGAAAGGAGGTCAATACCTTGTGGCCGGTCAGGGCCGCATGAACCGCCACATCAGCCGAGTAATTATCCCGGATTTCACCGATGACAATCACATCCGGGTCCTGGCGAACCACGTGGCGCAGGGTTTCATTGTAGGTCAGGTTGATGGCCGGATTGATCGAACACTGGGAGATGCCCTCCATGACGTATTCCACGGGGTCTTCCGCCGTGATAATGCTGATCTGGGGGCTCTTGATCTGGTTGATGCAGCTGTAAAGGGTAGTGGTTTTACCGGACCCGGTGGGGCCGGTGATAATCAGGACCCCGCTGGGGACATCCAGCACATCCCGGGTAAACCGTTCGAGCATTTTGGGCTGCATGCCGATATCGTCAATCCTGATGATCTGGTCAATGCGGTTTAACACCCTTAGAACGATTTTTTCACCAAATACCGTGGCATAAATGGATACTCTCAGATCAAAGTTATTGCCTTGGGAGTCAAAGGACATGCGGCCGTCCTGGTGACGTCTCTTTTCAGCAATATTGGCCTTGCACAATACTTTGATGCGGGTGGCCATGGAAGGAGCGATCTCCAGGGGGAAATTCTTGTGGTGAACCAGGATGCCATCAACCCGGAAACGCACCTCGACCCGTTCCCGGTAGGGTTCAATATGGATATCACTGGCCCCCTCTTCGATGGCGGATCCGATAATATTGTCAACAATGCCGATGGTGGTTTTTTCATCCACGGGAGCACCGGATTTGATTTTGCCGGTTTCCAGCCGCTGAAGGGTTTTATCAATCATTTCCGGCGATGCAATGGCAATCACGACATTTTTGCCCAGCAGTTTCTGGGCTGCTTCAATATCGGATTTGCTGAAGGGATCGGCAAAGGCAATAATGATATCATCCCCCTTTTTCTTAACGGGAATGAAATGGTTGGTCCGGCACCATCCGATCGGGATATTTGCGAGCAGTTCCCGTTCAATTTCAGCAGCGGCCAGGTCTATGAACTCAAATCCGATCTGGACGGATAAAGCCTCTAAGAAAGCGCTTTCCGTCATAAACTGCTGTTCAATGATGATCTCGCCAAGCCGTTTTCCGGGCTGATTTTTCTGGATATTCAGGGCTGCTGCCAGTTTTGCTTTGGGCAGATACCCGAATTCCACCATCATGTCCCCGATCCTGAGGGACAGGTGATTGTTTCTTAATGCGGTCTTGACCTGGTCTTCCCGGACAAATTTCAGGTCCTTGAGGGTATCGATCAGGGTTTTTTCACTGGCCAGCTTGGATTGAACCCTTGCGGCATAATCCGCCTGTTCCGGGGTCAGAAATCCTTCTTTGATCAGTAAGGATGCAATTTCTCCGACAGGGGTTTTAGGGGGCATATGTTATTTTCCCATTGCGTTAATTGATTCTAATTTATTTATATTATACCAATTTCATTGAAATTTAAAGTTTATTTTAAATGCATTTCCGGGAAGGAAGCGGCTCAAAGAAAATTAAAACCGGCTGGACCGGTAAAATCCGGCCAGGATGGAAAAAAGTGCAATCAGGGTGCAGACGCCCGAGAAAAGGCTGATGGCGGTAAGGCCGGCATGGGACCAGAGCACACCCCCCAGAAAAGCACCGGCCACCCGCCCGATGCC
>JAABSK010000262.1 GCA_011390435.1 Desulfobacteraceae bacterium
TATCACCAGATTGTTATCGAGCATTTTTACACCTGCCGTGTAGAGTGCCGCATTGGCGGCTGTCTGCCGTGCAGCCCAATTGGGGACAGAACCGGTAAGTTCCACACCACCATTGGAAACCGATACGTCTATATCATCCGCATCCACCAATGCCCTTTCTTCCAGAGAGGCGACAATGTCTTCCGCAATGGCCTTGTCAAACACATCATCTGTGGGTACAACCGCCACATGGTTTTCGATGAAAGTAACGCCGGCTTCAAGAGCGACCAGGTCCTCTAAAAAGGTTTTTTTCCAATAGGCATCAACAATGCCTTTCAGGGTCACTACACCGCCGGCCACTGTGACATCCAGATCAAGCAGATCCAGATCCGGGCTGCCGACCAGCTTCGAAAGGACATTTTCTTTGATCTCCGCATCCGTTGGCAGCGTAAACGTGGGAGGATAATTCACCACCATCAAATTATCCACTTCCACCACTCCCAGAATCGACATGGCATCCTCGGTGGCTGCGGATTTGCCCAGGAACGTTGGTACTTCACCGGACAAAGTGACATGGCCGTTGTCCACCGTCACCTCTGTTTGGGAGGCATCTATCCGGGTGTCTCTGGCCAGTTCGTCCACAATGGCCTGTTTGATGAGTTCATCATTTCTCATTGTACTTTCCTCCTTTCATAATTTATGGTTACAGGCTTTTGATCAAATTTTGCTGCCGGCACCTTGGTCCTGTTGCAGGCATTTGATCCATGAAAAAGCCCAGTGAATCGATATAAGTGTAAATATCGATTATCCTAACAGTAATACACCGGACCCCGGCTGATCCATCGAGGAAAAACTGTACATTCAAACGTTCTGACATGTAGATGAAATTCAGTGTCATACACCGGTCAAAGAGATCTGTTTTTTTTACATGCAGCCGCTGCTGGATGGACATGGTCTTGGTGATTGAAAATTGTAAAGCCGGTATCAAGCCGGTGTAAAGCCTTTCAAGGCTTGAAAGAAACGATAACGACAGCTGTCATGACGCCTGCAGCCAGGACGAGAATACTGTATTTTTTCTGATCATCTTCCGCCTCGGGCAGAAGATGGGTCGCCCCCACATAGATGAGCGCCCCGGCAGACAAAGACAGCAACGCACCCAGCGGCTGACCGCTGATCCGGCTGATAAACGGATATGAAACAAGCATTCCCAGCGGGGTCGTCAGCGCGGCTGCCAGAAATGAAAAAACCAGGGATTTCTGCTGAGAAAATCCGGCCCTGGCCAACAAAAGATATGTGACAACACCTTCTGGGAATTCGTGGAGCACCATACCGAAGGTTGCAAGGATTCCTGTAAAAAAATCTATATTAAACGTGATGCTATAGGTGAACCCGTCGATAAAGGAATGAAATCCAATACCGAGCATGGGAACAATCCCTATGGTATACTCTTTGTTTTCAACATATTTTTCACAGACAAAGGCTGTGACAAACCGGTTGAATATATGGAGGCCAAAAAACCCCGCAAGAATGTAGACCGGGGCACTGGAATTCACAGACAAAGATTTGGGAATAATGTGCAGAAATGAGGCACTGATGATGATACCTGCAGCAAAACACATAAAATACGAGGCGTTATGCTGACCCCATTGCGCATACCGGCGGATGGTATATATCCCCAGAGAGGTTGCCGCTGCAGCCATAACACTCATGGACAGGGCCGTTATAAATGAATTATCCACTTTTCACCTTTCCTGATATTTTTTCCCTGTCACTCCATGCCAGATATAAATGACTTTGCCGCCCGGATATCACCCGATTGTTGTGGAACATTTTTACATCCGTTGCAGGTGCGATATCAGTGTTCACACAGAGAAAGCAGCTTAGACCATCTGGCATCCACTTCTTTTTGGATATGTGCAATAATGGTTGTCTGTTCCGGATCAAACAGATGCCCAAACCGGCCCTGGCACGACAACCAGTCGGTTATATCGCGCTTTTTCCGGGGCTTGTAATTCAATCGATACCTGCCGTCGGTGATTTCATACAGCGGCCAGAAACAGGTGTCCACTGCCAATTTGGCAATTTTAACCGTATCCTGCTGTTTAAACCGCCATCCCCGATGACACATGGACAATACGTTCAAAAAAGCAGGACCCTTTGTCTCAAAGGCTTTTTCGGATTTTTGAATCAGATCTTTCCAGTTGGAGATGGTCGCCTGGGCTGCATAGGGAATGTTATGCGCAGCAATAATTTGTGTCAGATCTTTCCGAAACTGGGGCTTTCCAAACGATTTTTCTCCTGCCGGAGCCGTGGTTGTGGACGCACCTGCCGGGGTCGCTCCGGACCGCTGGATGCCTGTATTCATATAGGCTTCATTGTCATAACAGACATACACGAAATCATGGCCCCGTTCCAGGGCACCGGACAGGGATTGGAGCCCGATATCATAGGTACCGCCGTCACCGCCGAACACAACGAATTTAACCGGTTTATCCGTGGGAAGTCTGCCCCTGGACTGCAGCGCACGCCAGGCGGTTTCCACCCCGCTGATGGTGGCTGCCGCATTTTCAAAGGCATTATGGATAAACGGAATGTTCCAGGCCGTATAAGGATAAATCGTGGTGGCCACTTCCAGACATCCGGTGGCCACTGCGGCGACCACCGGATCATCCGTACCCATCAGAACCTGGCGTGCGGCAATGGCAGCGCCGCAACCGGCACACAGTCTGTGGCCTGACGTCAGTTTTTCAGGCATTTCAGATAATTTTTTCAAATTGGGCATAAAACAGCTCCTATTCCCGCACGCCAATATAATTGACAGGCTGTTCCACTCTTTGTGTGTTCATTGTATGCAACAGCTGGTTAAAAATAGTTTCAATCATCCGGGGATCGATTTCCCTTCCCCCCAATCCGAAAATATAATCAGCAACCGGGATGGATTGTTTATTTTCATACAGGGCCGAAGTGATTTCCGAATACAAAGGTCCCCCTCTTGAGGAGAAGGTGTCACTGCGATCCATGACACCCACGGCTTTTATGTTTTGAAGTGCCCGGCAAATTGCTTTTGCCGGAAAAGGACGGATGAATCTGAGTTTGAGCACCCCTGCCCTGACACCCTTTTCTCTGAGATGATCCACGGTAACTTTTGCTGTTCCGGCTGTGGAACTTAACACAATGACAGCGATGTCTGCATCTTTTAACCGGTATTCTTCCACAAACCCATATTTCCGGTGAAACGTCTTTTCAAATTCATGAAAAATCCCGGGGATTATTTCCAGGGCCTGAACCATGGCGTTACTTTGCTGGCGTTTGTGTTCAAAATAGTAATCCTGAAGATCGAGGGGCCCGTATGTCACTGGATTATCTGTGTCAAGCAGCGGATAAAAAGGGGTGTATTCACCGATGAATTGTCTGACTGTGTCTGTGTCAAAGGTGTCTGTGGCCTCCAGGGTATGAGAGGTGATAAACCCGTCCTGACAGACCATCACCGGCAGCCTGATATCCGGATGTTCTGCAATCCGCACCGCCATAATCACATTTTCATACACTTCTGCGGCATTTTCACAATATATCTGTATCCAGCCTGAATCCCTGGCACCCATCGTATCAGAATGATCGCAATGAATATTAATGGGGGCGCTCAGGGCCCGATTGACCACCGGCATCACCACCGGCAGACGGGTGGAAGAGGCGATATACAGAATTTCCCACATCAGGGCCAGCCCGTTGGCGGACGTTGCGGTCATGGTCCTGGCACCTGCTGCACTGGCACCCACGCAGGCACTCATGGCACTGTGCTCTGATTCTACAGGTATCATCAGCGTATCAACGTCCCCATCCGCAATATATTGGGAAAAATTCATAACGATTTCGGTCTGGGGGGTAATGGGAAAAGCAGCAACCACATCCGGGTTGATCTGTTTCATGGCATATGCGGCGGCGGCATCCCCGGTTACGGCTATTTTCCGGTCCATGGGTTACTCCTTTTGCATTTCAATCACATGTTGGGGACACACCGAAGCACAGATACCGCATCCTTTGCAATGGGCATAATCAATTCCCAGAAAGCGGGTATCTTTGACTTTTACCGCACCTTCCGGACAATATACCCAGCATATCAGGCAGTCCCGGCATGCCTGCTTATCCACTGCCGGGCGTACCGTCCGCCAGCTCCCGG
>JAABSK010000263.1 GCA_011390435.1 Desulfobacteraceae bacterium
GCGGTATGTGGATCTGCCTGAAGCGGTGAATGTGAATGTGGTAAACCCGACTGATGGAAAGCCTTATGGGCTTGTAAGGGTTTATGACACTGATGAAAAAAACCATATTACCGCTACAGCGGTAGACAAAAAGATGTATGGAGCGATCAAAGAGTTATTGGATGAAGGGGAGCATACCCGGCCCGGATTTCTGATCCGTCTTTTGAACGACAAAGGTGAAGTTTTTGACTATGAAGAAATTCTCAAAGACTACAATACCAATGAAGGCCGGCCTATGACCAGTGAAGAGCAGGCTGCGTATGTCTGCAGGACCCTGCTTGACAATATGACCAGAAACGGTGTGACGGCAGCTTCATTCAATGTCCTGCCGATCTCAAAGTTTTCCATCAGCGCCAAGGCCCTGGAAACCGATGCCAATGGCAAAAGCAAGCTGAACAAATTCCTGGCTATCAGCAAAGGCTTCCACAAAGTTCATGAAATGCCCGATGGTGAAAAGGTGTTTGAAATTTTTGCAAAACCGGCCCTGATACAGTTTTCTGAAGATGGCCAGTTTGTGAATAAAATCAGCACCCGGGATCCCATGGGCCCTGGAATTGATCCCTGCCTCATCGGTGGTCTGAAAGCGGACCCTTCCGCAGTTGCATCTGATGTTCAGGAAAGTGCCCAGGAAAAATCAAAGACCAGCGTTCCTCCGACACCCCCGGAACAGCATTCCCATGTCATGCCTGAAAACATGCCTGACCTGCCTCCGGACATTGATCCTGAAATGACATCGGATCAGTCGGTGTTTTCCGGCCCTGGTATGTAAAAGGATTTTTTTTGGAATGGAATTACGCGGCCGGCCAGTCATCTCATTGGGGTGGCCGGCCGCTTTTTTGACAGTAAGGTGAAAAAAATATGCAATGGTTAAATATTACACAATCCGGGTTTGAGCTGCTTGGGTTTTCTTTTAAAGAAAAAAAATACTTTTTAGCCAAGGTTGTCGACAGCGACCTTGCTGGCCAATATTTCCAAAGGTTGGAATCGAACGGTTTCAGATACCACAAAGCGTTGCATGGATATTACGCACCAATAACTGTTCAAAGCGCACAACTTTTAATGTCTTTGCCCGGGGCAAAGGCTTATGATACGCAAAAAGATACTGTTTTTTTGAAAAAGGAGAAGTCAGATGTCCAAAAAAGTGACCATACAATACCAGGCTCCGGGACTGATCCCGGGGGGACAGTACGCCCAGATAGCATATCAGTACCTGAAGGACCAGTATCCGGAAGAACTCAAACAGATGTGCCAGACAAAAGAGATAACGGAATTTCTGAACCAGATCCAGGCCGAAGCGGAAAATCGGATCATGAAACGGTTGACGGAACTCAAGGAACAGAACCCACTTCCACCGGAGAAACAGGGGAAATTCCAGGAACAGGCACACTGGCACAACCAGTGGTTGATGACGGCCAGAGAGGAAGTGATCCAGGCGATGATCCTGACACTGATCCCGTAAATAAAAACCCCGGCCATTATTTCATTGAAGATGAAATAACTAGGGAATCAGGCTTTAGAAAAAAAGACCGGTATAAAGAAAATGTCGCAGCCATCAAGATACTCAAAGATCTTGAGATTATTGACAGGAACGCAACCGAGCAGGAAAAGCAGCAACTGGTCCGCTTTAACGGATGGGGCGGGATGCCCGAGGTGTTTGATGATTATCAGGCCGGCAAAAATCCCTGGTCTGAAAAAGCCTATGACGAGCTGAAAAATCTGCTGTCTGAGAAAGAGTACCTTGCTGCCCTGGACAGCGTAAACAATTCCCATTACACCAATCCGGTTGTTATTCGTCAAATTTGGAAAGGTCTTCAAAAAAAAGGTTTTTCGGGCGGCAACATACTTGAAACATCCTTGGGGATCGGAAATTTTTTGGGACTGGCTCCAAAGGCAATTGTGGAGAACAGCCAGTTTTTTGGGATTGAAAAAGACGACCTTCCCGGCCGGATGGCCTCCAAAATTTATCCGGATGCCCAAATAAAGATAACCGGGTTTGAAGATGTCCGTCTGCCGGACAATTTTTTTGACCTGGCGGTGTCCAATGTACCATTTGGGGATTTTTCTGTTTTTGATGACCAGTATCCGGAATTTTCAAAACTTTCAATTCATGATTTCTTTTTCCTGAAGACTCTGGAAAAAATTAAGCCCAATGGGATTGTGGCCTTCATCACAAGCACCTATACCCTGGATAAAACCACATCAAAGATTCGTCGGTTGATTCATGAAAAAGCCAATTTTTTAGGCGCTGTCCGGTTACCGGTTAACAACCAAAGGGCACAGGCCGGCACGGATGTGTCCAGCGATATCATATTTTTGCAAAAAAGATCCCGGCCATTGCCCATGCAGGATTCAGGAAAAGATCCTGCATGGTTGGAATCTGAGAGAATAGAGCTTTCAAACCTGGATGGCACCCGGACGCTTTCCAAATCGGTCAACAAATATTTCATTGATCATCCGGAACAAATTGCCGGCGAACTGTTTTTGGACACAGGTATTTATGGGCATTCAAGGGTCAGTGTAACGGAATCAACAAATGATCAGCTTGAAGAACGCCTTGAATCCATTTTTGATCAGATGTTTAAAATGCTTGAAGATCAAAAAGAAGATGGCCACCAGAACGTAAATAATCCTGAAGATGTAGCAGAAAATACGGCTTTCACTGTGGAGCTGGAAGTTGATTTCCCTGAATATAATAATCTGGGCAGCATGGTCTTGAATCCGGATGATCCGGATCATGTGTATCAAATCATTCGGAAAGGAAAATCAAATACATCTTTTATTGCCGAGCGGCAAGACAAAGTGGCTGGAAAGACATTGAAACGATGTCAGGCTCTTATAAAGGTCAAAGACGCTGTTAATCGGTTGTTCACCGTTGAAAAAGAATTCAACGAGGTAACCAGCCAAGGCCAAAAACACGTATCTGTTGAGGATGCCAGAAAAGAACTCAACAGAGTGTACGATGATTTTGTAACAGAATTGGGCCCTTTGAATACCCCTGTGAATAGCAGGCTTTTCCTTGATGATCCGGAATTTGGCCGGGTCATGGCGTTGGAGCACTATGACGCCAAAAAAAATGAAGCGGCCAAAGCTGACATTTTCCATAAATCTGTTGTTTCGGTGGCGCAACCCATCACCCGTGTGGACTCTCCCAAAGATGGACTGCTTGTCTGCCTGGACCGGCATGGAGAGGTAAGGCTCCCCGTTATAGCCTCTCTTGCCCAAATATCAGAAGAACAGGCGGCCAGATCTTTGCGGGATGATGAATATATCTTTTTAGATCCGGAAAAAAATGATTGGGTTTTGGCCTCTCAGTATCTATCCGGGAATGTTAAAGCCAAATTAAAAAATGCCATGGCAGCCGCAGAAATAAATGAAGATTTCAAATATAATGTCCGTGCCCTGGAAAACGTTCAGCCAAAAGATCTTTTGCCTTCCCAGATCTATGTCAGACTGGGTGCCCCATGGATCCCCACAGAAGACGTCAAACAATTTGTTGTTGACATCATGAAGCTTGATTCATGGGATCGGCGCAGGTTCACTGTAGAATACAGAGCCCTGGATGGGACATGGACTCTCAGTGGTGTCACAAACGGTTTGAAAAATGAACTGGCTTCCTTGAATGATTATGGGACCCGGCGCCGCAACTTTTTTGATTTGCTGGAAAGATCCTTGAATCAAAAATCCATTGAGGTTTACGATACAATCCAACAGGACGGCAAGGATAAACGGATTTTGAACAAGCAGGAAACCCTTGCGGCCCAGCAGAAACAAGAGCTTATCCAAAGCAGATTTGTTGATTTCCTTTGGCAGGATGAAGACCGGGCCCAAAGATTGCTGCGGGAATACAACGACAATTACAACAATATTGTCCCGCCCAAATATGATGGTTCCCATTTAACCTTTCCCGGGATGAACCCGGATATGAAGCCCAGAGGGTATCAGGCAGATGCTATCTGGAGAGGGCTGATTACCGGCAATATTCTTTTTGGCCATGAGGTCGGAACCGGAAAAACACTGGAACAAATAGCTTTGGCCATGGAGTCCAAACGCTTGGGCAAGGCCCATAAGCCCATGATTGTGGTGCCAAACTACATGTTGG
>JAABSK010000026.1 GCA_011390435.1 Desulfobacteraceae bacterium
CAAGCCCGATCCCATTGTGGAATCCTGCATGGGGTGTCATGAGGACTGTGAGGCGCCGTTCACCCAGGGCAAAGAAAACTGCCTGAGCTGCCACGGGTCAGCGTTGATCAACATCGAGAAGTGCAAAAAACATGAAGGCTGCCTCTAAAGCTCTGGACTTGCCGGACAGGTGTGTGTATAGTATATAAAATATAATTTTATGCTTTCCACTACAATTTCTGACCAGACCCTGTGAATATGAATCTCCCGCTGGAAGCCACGTAAAATTATATTGTCAGTTCTGAAGATTCATTAACCCGTCATTTGGAGGAAACGTCATGGAAGTAAAAGATTATTGCAAAGCCATGCTGGCAGAAGTCAGTGCCTGGAAAAAAAAATTAGAGGCCATGAAAAAAACGGCAGACACATATAGTTCTGCTGAAAAAGAAAAAATCATGCCGCTGATCGGACAGCTCGATCAGGAAGTCGTGGCAGCTCAGGCGCGTGTGGATCAGCTTGAAAATGAATGCCCCTCTGACTGGTCTCCTTTGAAAAACGAACTGGATGATTTGTTTGGAACCGTCGGAAGCAGTGTGAACAGGGCCTGGAAAGACCTGGAAGCAGGGAATGTCGGCGGCTGATCCTTCAAGCTAAAAAATTTCAGACAACCCGATGGCCCCCAGAGTGCTTGCGGGGCCATTTTTAGTTGAAACCGCTTCAGATCAGGATGAATGCTGCTGTCTGTCGCCGGCCAGGCGGACTTCAAGACCGTGGGCCTTGATATTTCTGGAATGGAATCGGCTGATCAGGCGGGTCCTGACATCATGGCCGAATTCCCATGCGTTTCCAGGCGAATCCACCCATCCGGCAATCCAGCACTTATATCCTTTGGTGGTCATTTCCATGATCCAGAACCGGGGTTCTTCGTAGTCACTGAAATACTGGCTGCCGGATGCTGCTTCCATGGCCAGCGCTTCAATATCGTCAGGTTCATGATCATAGGAAACAAAAAATTCAACATGGACCCATTGGTACGGATCATTGATGGTGCAGTTGACGATCTCTTTTACCAGCATCTGGCTGTTGGGAATGATATATCTTCGCCAGTTCCAGATCTTGAGAACGGTGTGGGTAATGGTGATATCTTCAATGGTGCCGTAATTCCCATCAATAATAACGGTGTCACCCGTCCGGACAGGGTGGGAAAAAGAGATGACCACCCCGGATATCAGATTTTCAATAAACGGCCGGGATGCGATCCCGAGAATAATACCGGAGGCACCCACCAGAATCGAAACCAGGGTGGCGGGAATCGCCTGCAGAAAAGGAAAAATAAAGGCAATCACCCAGATGGCGATCGTAACCAAAAGGGAGATTTTACGGATAATGGTAAACCGGGTGGCCACACTCTCTGCCGCCAGTTTTTTTGCCGTCTGAAACGGATTTTCCAGAGGCGTTTCAGTATTGACCGGTTCAAATGAACTGATGCGTTTCAGCCTGCGGCTTCGCTGGGTCTCGGCAGTGGTTATTTTTTTCCGGACCCACCAGATGGTTGCCGCCCCTGAAATCCCCACCAGACAAAAATAAATCAACAAATATCGATCAAACATAAAACCTTCCATCATCCCCTGAACAAATAATTCCTACTGTGCCGGCCAAAACCGTCCGCCGGTGGTCCTTGCAATGACCGCTCTGCCATCTTCCGTCATGCGCACTTCTTCTGTAACCGTTGTTTTTTCAGTATGCCGGATATCGTTGGCGTAACTGTACCCCTCAATCGTGATGGTGTATGACACTGAAAAACGGTCATCTTTGATCGGCTGAATGGTCAACCCTTCAATCTGACAGCTGATCTCATCAAAAAGGGAAAAACTGTTGCTCAATGTATCTTCCAAATCCATGAGGTCTGCCCCGTCACTCCCGCTTACCCAGTCATCCGCCAGCAAGGCGGTAAGTGCATAGAGATCCTTGTCCCCGTAATGGCGGGCAAACGCCTCATAAAGCTGCTGAATCGCATGGTGGGAAGTCGTTGTGTCCCGGATGGAAGCCATTGTCCGCATATGATCTGTGTGGGCGGCAAGAAGAGAGTCGATTCTGCGTAAAAGAGTATTGAGCTGAGTCTTATCTGTGGAGATCAACTGGCCTGCATTGACGCTGTTGACCTTTTGATCATATTCTTCATAAGCCTGCATCAACCGTTTATAGGTTTTCTCATAAGCCGGGGTGTCATCGATATAGAATGTTTCCACCTCTGCCAGTAATGCATTGATACCGGTGAACAGGCCTGCCGGATTGATGTATCTGGGTTTCTGACTGAGTTTGCCAAGCAGTTCGTTCACCACTTCCAGCTGTGTGCTGAATTTTTCAGCAATGGTATCCTGAGACTCCCGGCATGCCAGGTTTTCTTCAAATTCCTTGAGGCGCAGCCGGTATTGTCCTTCAAACGATTCAAGCCGCAAGGCATGGACCCGGTCATGGGAAAGCGCGTTGGTGAGCTCCGTTTTCAGATTGCCAAGGGAATGGGCAAGCTGTTTGATCACATCCTGCTGGCGGCTACTGATTTTATGAAAAACAGAGTCTGGATAGAGTTGCCCCAGCATAAAAAAGTTATCATTCTGGAGATGTTCAGAGATGGTCTGGATATTAGAGCGCATGTTGTTATAACGCTGCCGGGTTTCCATGGCCTGGGCTGCATCACGGTCCAGCTCTTTTTGTTCCGCTTCCCAGTCCATTTTCATCTCCACAAATGCCGGAACCGGGACAGCGGGCCTCCCGTAATAGATACTCAACTCATATGCAGTGGCCACCTGCCGTTCAAGAGCCGCCACATCAGCAATCGGTCCTGCGGCAAACTGTTTGTGAACCTGCGATATGGCAGCACAAAGGCCGGCATCCAGATCCACGTCAAAATTGAGCTGATACAGTGTCCCGCTTCCGCTTGAAACAGGGGTAAAAAGCGACGTCTGATACCGGCTCCTCAGTTTTGACACCTGCCGCCTGATTGCATTCTGGTTTGATTGATACGCCTGGCGCTGACGCTGGTAGCGGGCAATCTCCTCTTGCATTTCATTTCTGCGCGCATCAAATAATTTGCGCAATTTGGTCATTTTGTCTTCATGGTAAGCGGCCTGGCGCTCTATTGTCTGTTGCGTTTCAGCCACTTCTTCCAGAAGTTTGAGTTTCATAGATTTAAGTGTCTCGATAAAATCAAAGGAGACATGGGTGATAAACGGATACGAAGAAACAATACCGTTGTCTGTACCGGTTCTGATCAGCGCTGCAGACTGCTCAGGCTCATTGAGGCATTCTCTGCGGATTCTGGCATACCGCCCCACAGCAGCATTGATATTGGAAAGTCCCTGAGCGATCTGCAGATTCAGTGCTTCTGTATCGATTCCCTCCAGAATGGTATCTGCCAGCGCTTGAAGTTCGTCTTTTCTGGTTTTTAATCTCAGCATCCAGGCATCGTGGAAGCCCCTGGTATCTTCCAGCATTTGGTCAAACGGCGCACCCGTGGGATATGAGCCATTTTCCACACTCGAAAGATCAATATTGTATAAAAACGATGTTTCCATCGGTTTCTGATAAGCGTTTTCAATGGCATTCCGCTTTTCCTGTATTTCAGACAGATAGGCCTGTTGTATCGTGTTTCGCTCCTTGAGCAGCCCCTTGAGACGATCGTTTTCATCTTTGGCAATCTGAATGAATTTCGTAATTTCAGCAGAAATCGCCCGGTGTGTTTCACGATTTTTTGCACCATAGCATCCCTGAGGCATGTCCGGGTCCACTGAAATGGACGGCTCAACCGAATCAGGCTTCTGACTGATGCGTTCATCTTCTTCGCTGAGTTGAACTTTTGCGTTTTTTTCCAATTGCGCATCTCTGTCCTTGCGATTTAATTCCTCAAGCTGACTGCGCAGAATCGCAATCTGGCGATCAATCGCCTTTAAATCACGCTGGGCGGATTCCAGCATTTGATTCAGGTGGATCTCCAGAACAGACAGGGCCTTGTGAGCTGCCTCAGCATACTCGACAATCAATCGCATGCGCTGGATAAAGGTCCCGGTATCACCCAGTTCCCAGGCGGGCTGTTTGCCGTATCGATTGTAATACGCCTTCATGGCCTCATCCGAAGATGAGGCCATGCGGTAAAGCTTGTCAATTTCTGCCCCAAGGGATCGATGGTCTTCAGAAATCCCTTCAAGCTTCCGGGTGTAAAATGCCTCCTTTCCAGCAAAAAAGGTGCTTTTCTCCATGGACAGCCCAATGGCTTTTCCAATGGCCCAGGTTGCCAGATCCACTGCACGGCCGGCATTCCTGGAACCGTGAAGCTCCATCAGTGTATTGATTGTACCGCTGGCAAGGGTTTTTATGAGGTTGTTTTTGAGACTGGTGTTGACCTCGTCCCGATATTGCTTGACCTCTTTTTTTGCCTTCTCAACCCGGATGATCTCCTTTTTGGCGTATGCAATGATATCGAACAGGGGCGGTTTGATCTGCTCAAGCTCCTGAATCTGAAAACTCAGGTCCGAGCGGAGTCTGCTTTCATCTTCAGCCTCCAGCGGCAGTGTCAAAGCGAAAAAAAGCACCAGCGTAAACAGAAAAACGCGCATCAAACATCCTTTTTTCAGTTTCCAGCCATCATGGCGGCAACATCGTCATCTGCGTCACCAATCAATTTGATATCAAACTTTTCAACCAGCACATTCAGCACAGTGGGTGAGATAAATGCAGGAAGCGTCGGCCCAAGCCGGATCCCTTTGATGCCCAGCGACAGCAATGCCAGAAGGACAGCAGCAGCTTTCTGTTCATACCAGCCGATGTCAAATGAGAGCGGCAGATCATTGATATGCTCCAGACCGAAAGCGTCTCTGAGCTTCATGGCGATCACCGCCAGAGAGTAGCAGTCGTTGCACTGGCCTGCATCCAGAACCCGCGGGATTCCGCCGATATCACCAAGATCAAGCTTGTTGTATCTGTATTTTGCACATCCTGCGGTCAGAATCACAGCGTCTTTTGGAAGCTTTTGTGCGACTTCTGTGAAATATGACCGGCTCTTCATCCTGCCGTCGCAACCCGCCATAACAATAAACCGTTTGATCGCGCCGGATTTCACTGCATCAATCACCTTGTCAGCAAGGGCCAGAACCTGATGATGGCCAAATCCGCCCACAATCGTTCCGGTTTCGATTTCCTCTGGCGGCTTGCATTGTCCGGCCTTTTCAATGACAGCGGAAAAATCTTTTGCAGCACCTTCTTTTCGATCAGCGATGTGAACAGCCCCGGGATACCCTGTTGCGCCGGTTGTAAAAAGCCGGTCTGCGTAAGTGTTGTTTTTTCTGATCGGAATGACACAGTTGGTGGTCATCAGGATCGCACCGTTAAACGTTTCAAAATCCTGATTCTGGTGCCACCATGAATTGCCGTAGTTTCCTTTCAGATGCCCAAATTGTTTCAGTTTCGGATAATAGTTGGCCGGAAGCATTTCACTGTGCGTATACACATCGATTCCTTTGCCTTCGGTCTGGATCAGCAGCTCCTGTAAATCTCTGAGGTCATGACCGCTGACAAGAATCCCGGGATTTGTTCCGACGCCAATGTTGACTTCCGATATTTCCGGATGACCGTAGGTGCTGGTGTTGGCTTCATCCAGAAGCGCCATGGTGGCAACGGCATTGTCCCCTGTCTTCATGACCATGGCGATCATCTCATCAACAGAAAGATCTTCTGTGACAGATGCCATACTTTCGACCAGCTGATCATAGACGGCTTTGCTTTCAAATCCCAGCATTGCCGCATGATGGGCATAGGCGCTGATGCCTTTACAGCCGAACACCACTGTTTCCCTCAAAGACCGTACATCCTCATTTTCTGTGGCAAGAATGCCCACGGTCCTGGCTTTTTCCTGAAACTGTGCAGCGTCATCGCTGATATAAACCGCGGCATCATGAAGGTTTTTTGGAAGTTTTTCGCCGAATGCTGATGTAAGGTCAGATTTGAAAACCTGAAGCTGCCGGATACAGTCAATGAGCGCATCATCATCAAAGTTGGCATTGGTAATGGTTGTAAACAGGGAGTGGGAAATGATTCGGCCGGCGTCCTCAATGCGGTCAATTCCAAGCGCCTTCCCTTTTTTGGCCAGAACCGCAATTCCTTTACAATGAAAAATAATCAGATCCTGCAGATTTGCAGTGGCATCTTCTTTTCCGCAGACACCTCGAACCGTACAACCGGTTCCCTTTGCTGTTTCCTGACATTGAAAACAAAACATTTTTCTCCTCCTTCTTTTTCCGTTATGGGTGGGTCATAAACGCGTTTGGATCATGCTGTCAAACAGGCGTTAAAAAAGCCGATGGTGTTCTCGTAATTTTTCAGAAAGCGCCTTGGTCAGCTCAAACGCCTTTTCAACTGTCTGACTGCCGTCCTGGTTGACCAGGCAGCAGGTGGCCGGTGAGATCAATCCCTGTTCCAGAATTTGATCCATTGGGATCCCTTTCCTGTCAAGGGCCTTCCAGATCGTTTCCAGTCTGAAGGCCAGCAGATCAAGATTTTCTTTTTCAAAGGTTTCAAAACCAGTGGGAACGATCCCCCAGACCAGAACACCCCCTTTGTCGAGAAATTTTTTGATCGATCGGGTCGATAAACCAAAGATTTCAGCATTTGAATGAATATCCAGAGACAGAATATCCAGATCCAGGCCTAAAAGAAAATCCCAATCCGGGTTTCCACACAGGTGTATCCCTTTTGGACTTTCAATCTGCGCAAAAAATTCGTCCAGATCCTGTTTTGCTTTCTGGTCGCTGTAACCGGACATGGCCGAAAAAACAAACTGCATTCCCGGTTCATCAACAAACATGAATGCGTTGCTGTTTTTCTGTTTGAGCTTTTCCAGTTGAATATTGATCCGCCTGGCCATGAATTCAAACATAAACGGGCGCACAGTATCATCAAAAAGAATCGGACGTTCATCCTGATCCAGTACGTTGAAACCAAAGCTTACAGGCCCTTCGAGCTGCCCGCGGATTGCAGGCCTGCCTGACAGATCCATGTTCAGGAAGCGATGATACACAGCAGAATATGTTGTGCTGACATCAAAATAGTCAGGGTCGTCAGCGTGTGCCATGGTTTCTTCAAATTCTGCAATGAATTTATCCATGGAAAACCGCAACGTCTTTTTGTCCATATCCAGAACAATCCCTGGAAAATGCTCTGCTGCCTGGACATACATATCTTCATAATAGCTGTAATTGGGCAGTTGCGGCCAGAAAGGGATATCAAGGCTCATTGCTGTTTCAAGGGCTTTGTCAATATCAGTATGCGGCATGACAGCCATGGCTGTTGTCAACAATTTCCCCGGAATCGGCATGGTTGCACTCCCTTCCTCTTTGTATTCGACCTGTATATGATTGCTGCAATTTATTATTCTGCCAATTTTTCCCCAGCTTGGCAAGCGTTATGCGCTGCATCTGCAGGGCGGATGAAAAAATCAAACCTCAGGCCCATACGCTTTTGAACCGATTTTTTCGACCATCCCGAAATCATTCAGGATCAGATACATGCAGGGAAGTGCCAGAAGAACCAATACCGTGCTTGCCATCAATCCAAATGATGTGCTGATGACAAGGGGAATCAATATCTGTGCCTGAAGACTTTTTTCAAGCAGCAGCGGAAGCAGACCGGCAATGGTCGTGGTTGATGTCAGCAGTACGGCCCTGAATCTGTCCTTGCTTGCCTGGACAGCTGCATCGTGTATTGACAGCCCGCTTTTCCGTGCATTTTTTAAAAAAATCACCAACAGAATCGAGTCATTCACAACAACGCCCCCCAAAGCAATAAAACCCAGCAGACTCGGCATGCTGACAGGCACCCCCATCAACCCGTGCCCCCAGATCACACCGATCAGGGCAAAAGGGATGGCCAGCATCACGATAAACGGTTCTGTAAACGTCCTGAACTGAAAACTCAACAGAAAAAAAATACCCACAAGTCCGATAACCAGCGATATCAGCATTGATTTTCGGGTGGTATTGATCTCTTTCAAAGCGCCTGCAATTTCCAGTTTTAAATCCGGGTATGTTTGTTGAAAATCGTTCAGGCGGGATTGGCGAAAAAGATGCATCAATTCATTGGTATTGATTTTCCGGGTATCCACATCCCCGCGCAGGGTTACCGCGCGCATCCCGTTAAACCGTGCAATGCGCGCCCATCCCGTTTTTGTTTCCCATGTCACCACAGCGGTTAAGGGAACATGGGTTCCGTCTGACAGTATCAGATTAAAATTTTCCAGATCATCCAGATCATCTGTATTGATTCCTGACAGGCGGACTTCGATTTCATACGCCTCAGGCCCGATCTGAATCTGGTCGGCATCAACCCCCTGAAATGCCGCTCTCAGCTGCCGGGCAATGTCTGTCGCATCCAATCCGATACCGTGGGCGTCTTCACGGATCTGCATGCGAAATTCAGTCCGGCCGGCCCTGAGGTCATCTGTCAGGTTCAACACACCTTCAAACTGGGAAAACCAGCTTTTCAGGTCTGCCACTGCGGTTTTCATTTCATTTAAATTGTCACCTCTCAGACGAATTTCAATCGGACGGCCGCCAGGTCCGAAACCAGGTTCACTCAGGTTCAGACTCACGACATCCGGCAGATTGCCGACCGTTTTCCGCCAGAAGGCCAGATACGCGTCTATGGATCCGGATCTTTGATCCGCTGTCAGTAAATCCACTGTGATGGTTGCCACATGAGGACCGTTTTCAAAGGCTTCTGTATTTGAATTGTACTGGACATACACATTCCTGACCAGATCCCGGCCTTCAGGCTGATCTGGTTTAAACTGCTGATTTGTTTGTTCAAGGGCGGACAGAATATGAGCGACAACGTCTTCGGTTCGCGTCAATGGGGTACCCTGGGGCATCAGCAGCCGTGCCATCACAACATTCCCCTCCAGTTCTGGAAACCCTTGAAACTTTATTTTTCCAGAGGCAATCATGCTGATGGAAAGAATAAAGGTTCCAATCAGCAAAGACAAAAAAAGATACCGCTGTTTCAGGAGCATTCGAACCCCACTGCCCAGCAGTACATCTCTTGTCCAATTAAAAAACCGATTGAATCTTTCCCTGAAACGATTTGTCCGGTTCAGGTCAAATTGATGCATGGCATGATTCATATGGGCAGGGAAAATCAAAAAGGCCTCGATAAGGCTTACAGCCAGCACCAAAATCAGCATCATGGGAACAACCTTCAGCACCCTGCCGATTTGTCCGTCAATAAAAGCCAATGGACCCAGGATACAAATTGTTGTGAAAAATGAAGAGATCACGCCTGCTCCCACTTCTTTTGTGCCGTCTACAGCCGCACGCAAAGGCGGTTTTCCGCGCTGCCGGTGGGTCATGATGTTCTCGGCAATAATAATCGCATCATCCATGAGCAACCCAAGGGCCATCAGCAGACCGACCATGGTAAACATGTTGATGCTCAGATCCAGGTGCGGGATAAGGGTAAACGCCCCCATAAAGGAGATTGGCAGACCCAGGGCGATCCAGAAGGAGACCCGGACATTGAAAAACAGCAACGTGGTGGCAAAAACCAGCACCAATCCCTGAAGTCCGTTGGTGACGAGCATACCAAGGCGGTCTTTCAAAACCGTGGTCTCATCCTGGGTGATGGTCAATTTCATCTGAGGGTGGCGCTTGCGTTCGCCTTCGACAAACGTGTATACCTGCTGTGCAATCCGGATCGCGTCCTGATTCTTTGATTTTTCAATCTTCAGCAGGGCGCTTCGCTGCTGATCCTTAACAAACTTTTCTTCATCCAGCTCAAACAGATCTTCAATCCGGGCGATATCTCCCAGGCGAATCCGGCCACCTGATGAATCGGCAAAAACAATAAGATCCGCCAGTTCAGATGGGGTCCGCCGCTGATCAACAAACCGGAGCAGGATCTCTTTTTCGCGGGTCTCAATGATTCCCAGCGGAATATCTTTGCTCTGGGCTGCGATGCGATCTGCGACGTGTGCAGCACTGATCCCTGCCCTTCGCAGGGCTGCGTCGGACAACAATACCCGCAGCTGATGATCGGAAAAGCCCTGGATGTCGATCAAAGCCACGCCTGCTTCCTGCAGACGATCCTTGAAATCTTCACAATATGCTTTCAGGTCAGAAAACGCCAGAGGACCGGATACCAGAAGCGACAATACCGGATCTGTCCGCCCGAGCTCGGAAATGACAGGACGTTCGACTTCATCCGGAAAGTCATCAATGGCACCGATTTCGGTTTCGATATCCCGTATGAATGTCTGAATATTGCCTTGTGTGCCCATTTCAACAACAATGGATGCCATCCCTTCACGGGCATCCATTCGGACTTCTTTCACAAAACTGATGCCGTCAAGGGCGTCCTCCACCCGCAGACAAATCACTTCTTCCACTTCCTGGGCAGTGGCCCCGGGGTATCGGATACGGATGTCAACCTCTGTGGGTGCAAAATCAGGCTGGGTTTCTCTTAAAATATACGGCAGGGTGATTGCGCCGGAGAACAAAAAAGCAATCATCAGCAGGGTGGCTGCAGTCGGGTGTCCGGCAAAAAAGCGAATCATTGTCTGGCCTCTTTTCCCCGGTGCACGGCAGTCATCCGTCGGTAAAAACCGTCATCAACCACCGGTGAAATTTTCATACCGATCATTGCCGGCGCAGGATCAGATACAACAACCCGATCACCGATTGATACCCCGGATCGAAGAACCGCTGCTTCTGATTGAAAAAAATCGACAATGACCTGTTTTTTCTGCAATCGGGATTCTGAATCAACGATAAAAACCACATCATCATGCACAGCAGACCTTGGCACCACCATCCGCCGGGGCTGAACAGGGCCCTGCAGCTCCACCCGGCAGAACATGCCTGCCATCAGCGGCGGGCGCTCCCCTGGTATGACTTTTTCATAGGGGTGGTCCACCGCCACCACAACCATGATTTCCCTGGTTTTTACCGCAACCGCTTCCCGGAATCGATCGATTCTGGCATCCCATTGCGCAGACCATTCTCCGCTTTGAAGCTCAACAACACCCCTTACATCTTTAAATAACCGGCCGAAATCACCCGTGCCCAGTCCCGGCTGTAACCGATTGCGCATCTGTTCATTCAAAAGTTTTTGCAAGTCTTCTATTCTGAACTGAACATCGATTTCTGTGACATCGGTTCCATGGGCCTGAAAAAGCAGCTGGCCAGCCTGTATAAACTGTCCTGCCTTGATATTGACATCCCCTGGCCGGCAGTCATACGGCGCCCTGATAACTGTCTTTGACAGATTTATCTGTGCCTGTCTGAGATCAGAACGATAGACCTCAAGGACTGCCTGCAGAGATTCTTTTTTTGACGGAATTAACGCAAGATCATTTTCCAGCTTCAGCAGATTTTGCTGCTGTTGAAGAAAGCTGATTTCCTCCTGATCCACATCATCTTTAGATGCAGCATTGTGTTTGAGCAATTTACGCTTGCGTTCAATTGAATCTCTTGCCAGAATTAAAGACTGTTTTTCCACGGCAATCATTTTTCTGGCGTTATCCTCGGCAATGGCAAGTTCTCTGATCTCTGCCTGGGTTTTGGCAACATTTGCCGCTGTCCGGGAAATGGCCAACTGGTATTCCGTGCCATCGAGCTTGATTAAAACCGTTTCAGCCGGAATGATTTCCCCAGCCTTTAAACGCGAATGGATGTACCGGACAGTTCCCTTGACTTCAGCCACCGCTTCCCAGACAGATCCCGGCCGGGCTGTTCCATACCCCGCAACCGTGGGGATCAGGTCCACAGATGATGTTTTTACAACCCTGAGCGGTTTTATCGATTCCTGTATCGGTTTTTGATGCGGACCTGGTTTATGCGTCACCAGATATACTGCCACTAAAACAGCGATGGCAATCGGCAGGATCATCATGAATCTGATTGAATATTTCCTGATCATTTTTCTCACACTGATGATTCTCCTTTGATTAAAAACCCGGTGAGGCAGGTGACGATACTGGCCAGAGATTTCAGATCCAGGTATGAGATTGCATCCTCATGAAACAAAAACGCGGATGTTGCGGGAAATGTATCATCACTCTCATTAAACTGCAATGTGACCGGTATTCTGGGCAGCGCCTTAAACCGGATACTCAAGTCACAGGAACAGTTGCCCAGCGGCATTCCAAAAAGCGCCTTACATTTTTCTTCAAGTGCGTCCAGCCTGCCGGAAAATGCGGTTTCGATTGTTTTGTTGGTATTTTCCACAAACCGGGAAAACAATGGACCTGCTCCTGAAAATTCTCTGAAGGTCACAAGTTTTCCTGAACTGTCAGTTTTTGTTTGCGGATGCATGATCAGATACCGGCAGAAAACGGTTTTGATTGCCGGCAGCAGCGCTGTGCCGGAAAGATCAATAAAATCTGTGCCGTCAAACAGAATCTGGCGGTTGAAAAAATCAAACCGATATCCCTGGGCGCATTTCTGAATCCCGAGCGTATCAATGAAATGATCAATCTTCAGTTCACGAACCTGTGACAAACATTCATCAAGATTGTCATTCCCCTGGATTGGATCATCTACCGATTTTGTGCCTTTTAATTCAACATTATCGCGGTTCATGAATTTTCTCCTGCAGGTATTGTTTCAATTTGAGATTTACTATACTGGTAAAACAAAGGGGATATCCTTGATATAAATCAAACGATGCATTTTTACCACTGCAATCTTTTTTCCGAATAATGGACATCCCTTGCACAGGAGCCTCCTGGAAAAACAATTCTTGACTTTTCACTGCATGTCATCTCTAATGGTTTCATTAATCCAAGGTATCAGAAGCATGAATAAACCGATTCTCGTTGTGTGCTTTCTCTGGACTGCCCTGATTGCCGGTTCGCTTTGGTTTGTATTGATCAGCACCTGGAACACCCGGGAGCTTTCCGAACTGATAATCAATCACAATGGTGTCATGGTGTCAGGTTCCGGATCACCAGCCTGAAGCTGTTAAATCCCCAGAATCGTCCTCTGGATCGGAAAAAAATCCGCTTGAATGATCACTTTACCAGAAAAAAGCGTCAGGCCGTAACCAGGCAAAACAGTTTTCACCAAAAGGAGAATCCGTATGAAAGCCATCGAACAGCTGGAAAATGAGCACGAGGGAATCAAAATCGTATTTCGCATTTTAAAACAGATGTGTGATTCTCTCAAATCAGATCAAACCCTTAACATCAGTCATTTTGAAGGCATTCTGGAATTTTTCCAGATTTTTGTGGACAAATGCCACCACGGTAAAGAGGAAGACCTGCTTTTTCCGGAAATGATACAGGCCGGTATCCCGGAGCAGGGTCCCATCGCGGTCATGCTGTCGGAACATACCACCGGCCGCAGCCATATCAAAGCCATCGGTCAGATGTTGACCCGGTTCAAGTCAGGCGATACCGCCGTTGCTGAAGCACTTGCTCAGGAATGTGAACAATATATTTCCCTGATGCGCGACCATATCGAAAAAGAAAACACCATTCTTTACCCCATGGGAGAAAGCCGCTTTTCAAAAGAAACCGACGAACGGTTGTATCAGAGTTTTGAAACACTTGAAGTGGAAAGAATCGGCAAGGGCAAACATGAAGCGTTTCATGAGATGATCGACCAGTTGACCCGCATTTATCTGAAATAATCAGGAGGCCGCCATGCATTTTGCAATCAAAGAACAGATCCACTGGGTAGGAAAAATCGACTGGGAGCTGCGCCATTTTCATGGACAGGAATACACCACACACCGGGGCTCCAGCTATAACGCCTACCTGATCAGAGATGAAAAAACTGTTCTCATTGATACGGTATGGTCTCCGTTTTCCCATGAATTTGTGGAAAACCTCAAAAAAGAGATTCCGTTGGAACAGATTGACTATATTATTGCCAATCATGCAGAGTCTGATCATTCAGGTGCTCTTCCGGAACTGATGCAGCACATCCCGGACACCCCCATCTACTGTACTGCCAACGCGGTAAAATCCCTGACAGGCCACTACCATCAGGACTGGAATTTCAAGGTGGTTAAAACCGGAGACAAACTCAATATCGGCACCAGGGATCTGATCTTCATCGAAGCGCCAATGCTCCACTGGCCTGACAGCATGTTCTGCTACCTCACCAAAGACAGCATTCTGTTCAGCAACGACGGATTCGGCCAGCATCTGGCATCGGAACTGATGTACAATGATCTGGTGGATCCGGGCGAACTGTTCCAGGAAGCGATCAAATATTACGCCAATATTCTGACCCCTTTCAGCGCCCAGGTCACCCGGAAAATACAGGAGGTGGTGGCCCTGAACGTGCCGCTGGACATGATCTGTCCCAGCCACGGGGTGATCTGGCGGAAAGATCCCATGCAGATTGTGGACCGATACCTGCAATGGGCAGATGCATACCAGGAAAACCAGATCACACTCATCTATGACACCATGTGGGAAAGTACCCGGAAAATGGCAGAAACCATTGCCAAAGGGATTCTTGCGGCTGACAGCAGCGTCACGGTAAAACTGTTCAATGTGGCCAAATCCGATAAAAATGACATCATCACCGAGATCTTCAGATCCAAAGCGATCCTGGTTGGATCCCCCACGGTGAACAAGGGAATTTTATCTTCTCTGGCCGGCCTGTTCGAAGAGATCATCGGCCTGCGGTTCAAGGGCAAAAAAGCTGCGGCATTCGGATCATACGGCTGGAGCGGTGAATCCGTGAAGGTGATTTCCGACAGGCTGGAACAGGGGAAATTTGAACTGTTGAACGAAGGGTTGCGTGAAAAATGGAACCCGGACACCCAGGCGGTGGAAAACTGCTTCAATTTTGGAAAATCCATTGGTGAAACACTGAAACCATGACACCCCAGGAACAGGTGATCCGTGTCAACACCATTTTATACTGTGAAAAATGGGCGGATACAGTGGACTTTTATACGACTGGTCTTCAGCTGCCAGCGACTGTGTCCCTGGACTGGTTTATGGAGTTCAAGCTCACAGACACCGCCTGCCTGAGCATTGCCAATGTCAGCCGGACCACCAGAAACTCCAGCCGGGGCGAGGGCCATCTTATTACTTTCCAGGTAACCGACCTGGAAAAAACCCGGAACCGTCTGTGTCGCAATGGCCTGGCCCCTTCTCCCATTGAAAGCCACACATGGGGAGCAGCCGTGATGTATCTCACAGACCCTGAAGGAAACCGCCTGGAATTCTGGTGCTGATCAGATTCTGATCGACGAGAGGACAATAGCGTGATTGAAGAAATTGTTTTCAAGCAGGAACCATTGATCCGGATAGGGTTTTTCTTTGGCATGCTGGGGCTTATGTGGCTCTGGGAAAGACGATTTCCCACCCGTCAGCCAGTGGTATCAAAACCACTGCGCTGGGCCAGCAACCTGGGGATGGTGGTGCTCAACACCCTGTTGCTCCGGGCGCTGTTTCCCCTGGCTGCAGTGGGGTTTGCAGGGATTGCCGCCAGCCAGGAGTGGGGGGTGTTCAATATCCTGGATTTACCCGGTTGGCTGGTAATTCTGCTGTCGGTGATGCTGCTGGACCTGATCGTTTACCTGCAGCATGTGATGTTTCACACCCTGCCAGTCCTCTGGCGGCTCCACCGGGTGCACCATGCAGACCGCGATTTTGATACCACCACTGGGCTGCGGTTTCATCCCATTGAAATCTTTTTGTCCATGGGCATCAAAATGGCGGCGATTGCCCTGATTGGTGCCCCGCCTTTAGCAGTTCTGCTGTTCGAGATACTCCTCAATGCCACTGCCATGTTCAACCATGGCAATGTAAGTCTGCCCGTGTTTCTGGATCGTCTGATGCGAAAGATTGTGGTCACCCCTGACATGCACCGGGTCCACCACTCAGTGATTCCCCGTGAAACCAACAGCAACTATGGATTCAACCTGCCGTGGTGGGACTATCTGTGCGGCACCTACCGGGACCAGCCCGCCAAAGGCCATTTAGGCATGACCATCGGCCTGTCAGAATATCAGACAACACTCCGAGTGGTCCAACTGCCCTGGATGCTGGTGTCACCGTTCTGGAATCCGCTCGACGGCCGGTCATCAAAAGACAAACACAGATAGACCACCCACTTGATATACATCAATTTTTTCATCGTCCCGATCATGGTATGCTTAATAATAAAGAAGATGGCATCTTGATCAGTCTAAAATTAAAACAGAATCAGGACAACCAGAAGCGTTGAACAAAATGAGGTAACTATGAAATTAAGCAGCGTCAATGAATGCGTCCAGACCATCACCGATGAGGATGTGCTTGAGGCCATGAAAAAAATTCCAGGATATCTGGACATTACACCGTCTGACTTTTTAGCAATTTATAGGATCGCTTTTGATCACGCCGTAACCAGGCTCCGAACTGCCGTACTGGCTGAACATGTCATGACAAAAAAAGTCATTTTTATTACAGAAGATGCACCGCTGATCGAAGCGGTGATCAAAATGGGAGAAAATGAAATTTCCGGCCTTCCTGTTCTGAACAATGAGAATATGGTAACCGGTGTAATTTCAGAAAAAGATTTTCTGGCCCGAATGAATAGTAAAAAATCGCCTTCATTCATGCAGGTTCTTCTTCAATGCATGGATACCACCGGCTGTCTTGCAGTGCCTTTTAAAAATTTCAAAGCACGGGATATCATGTCATCTCCGCCAGTCATGGTTCATCAGAAGACAACCCTGCTTGATGTGGCAAACACCATGGATCGATCCAATATCAATCGGATTCCGGTACATGATGATCACAACACACTGGTGGGGATCATTGCCAGATCAGACCTTGTTCAGGCCATGTGCTGATCGCGGACGCAAAGGAAATTACAATGAATCTGTTCTTGAAAAAAATGACCGGCGGTGGCCAGCGTCCCCCAAAAGTGGGTGCTTCAGAAATCTTCTGGTCCTGGATCGGTGCCTTTGCAGGAATCACGCCGGTGGCACTGTTAAATTACACTTTTTTTGCCGGAAATGATTTGGTTTTTATTATCGGGTCTTTCGGAGCGTCAGCAGTCCTGATTTACGGTGCCATCCGAAGCCCGCTGGCCCAGCCCCGGAATCTGGTTGGCGGGCATCTGCTGTCCGCTTTCATCGGCGTGGCATCCTGGCAGATGTTTGCGCCTTTTCCCTGGTTTGCTGCAGCATTTTCCGTTGCAACCGCCATTGCCGTGATGCATGCCACGCAGACGCTTCACCCGCCAGGTGGTGCCACTGCGCTGATTGCTGTCATCGGCAGTGAAAAAATACATGCTCTGGGATTTATGTATCTTCTGTTTCCAGTGGGGGTTGGGGTATTGATCATGTTGATTGTGGCCCTGATCACCAATAATATGGCAAAAAACCGGAAATATCCGGAATTCTGGTTTTAAAACGCCATTAAAATCTGAACCGGGCAAGGACAGGCTGCATATGGAAGTGTTGACGAAATTAACCGAAGAACACGCCCTCATCCTCCAGGGTATCAACTGTCTTGAAACAGCAAGAGATGCGCTGGAGAAAAGCTGTCATCCGCCAGTAGCGTTTTTTGAAACAGCTGTTCTTTTTTTTACGGAATATGCAGACAAACTGCATCACTATAAAGAAGAATATCTGTTGTTTGGATTTTTGGCGTCAAAAAAAGGCGGCAGCATTGATCTTGAAATGGGAGCACTGCGATACCAGCATGAAGTGAATCGGCAGTGTTTAAAAAAAATAAAAGATTCTCTTAAAGGATATGGGACCAAAAACGAAATCGCGGTGACAACACTTCTGGAAAACAGTGCGGCATATATTTCGATCTTAAAGCGCCATATTTACAGAGAGGATCAACTGTTTTTTCCCATGGCAGAAACAGAATTGTCGGAAAATGAAAAAAATCAGCTGAAGAAACAGTTTGAAGCGGAAGAAAATGGATTGAACACAAACAAGGTGCTCAGGGACAATCTATCCCGCCTCCAGAACATGAAAAATGCCATTAACGGAATGCAATGGGCTCAAAACGATTAAACTGCTGGGAATACATGGGCTGCGGCCTGGAACCCGGCGGCATAAACACTGTTCAGGACGGGATCTGTCCTGCAGCATCAGACAGCAGTTTTTCCGGTATTAATTCCGGTAAAAATGCCGGCCGGTTCTGCTGGGCGGTTTCAGGAACGTTCTGCCACCGCGAGCGCCAGGGCCATTATCTGAAGAAACTGGCAAGCTGCCGGGAATGTGATTTTTACCATATGGTACTGGCAGAAGAGGGAACCTTGAACCTGAGAACCACGTTCTTAAGATTTGCATGCGGCCACCATGCCGGAACTCCCATTCTCAAACAGCTGCACCAGACCATCATCAAACCGGGAACACGGTTCGTATTTCAGGGCAGAGAAATGGACGAGGCCTATATTATCAGACGCGGAGCATGCATCGTGCTGGTGGAAAAAGACGGCCATCTATACCCTGTGGATCATCGAAGCGAGGGAGATCTGGTAAACATGAGCGCGCTGTTCACCGGAGAGCCCAGCATGGCCCATGTTGAATCGGAAAGCGAAATTGACGCCTGGGTGATTCAAAAATCCGCATTTCATACCATACCGGAAAATGATCCTGATCTCTGGGAATTTCTGACCGAGATTGTTGCAGATCGCTTTGATTCAAAACGACCGACCTCATATCGGACCATCGGGCATTATCTGATAACAGAAATCATCGGCCGTGGCGGGTACAGCATTGTTTACAAAGGAAAAAACCTGCTCACCCAAAAGCCGGTGGCCATCAAGATGATGCGGCATCATATGGTTCTGGACAGTGACTTTCTTGAAAAACTGAAAAGGGAAGCGCACATTGTCAACCTGCTGGATCACGAGAATATTATCAGAGTTTATGATATGGTGGAGCGGTACCGCACCATCTTTATCATCATGGAGTATCTGGAAGGCGAGTCCATCCTGGAGAAGATCCAGCGGCACAAGACAATTCCGCCCCAAACCGCTGTCCATTATCTCATTCAGGCCTGCCATGCGATTCAGTATGCCTATGGCATTGGTATTCTGCACAGGGATATCAATCCAGGCAATCTGATGGTTGTTGAAAATAACAGGATAAAGCTGGTCGACTTTGGTGTGGCCTGCTCGCTTCAGGAGGAAGATGATCTTTTTGACGGTGCGTTTCCCTACCTTGCACCTGAAATATTACAAGGAGAAACCCCGAGCCTGCAAAGCGATATCTATGCGCTGGGGATTTCCGCATTTGAAATGGTGACCGGCCAACGGCCGTATCCTGAAGATGATCCGGCACGGTTTACACAGATACGCTGCACTGAGGAGATTCCAGATCCAAAACAGCTGGTTCCAGAGCTTTCGCACCGCCTGGCCCGGTTTATTGTAACGGCCTGCCGGATCGATCCCGCCAGAAGATTCAAGAATATGACAGAGGCTGTTGACCTGCTGACCCAAGGGAAAAATGATTGATGAACACCAAAAAACAAAACTGCTGGGAAGATATGAAGAAATGCGGCAGCGGACCAGGAAAAGGACACGTCCCAAAAAATCAGGCCGCATTGGAGACAAACAATATCGACATTGCTGCCTGTACCCATACCGGTCTGATTCAAAAAACCAATGAGGACAGATATCTTGTCAGAACCATGACAGACAATGCTGTGCTGCTTGCAGTGGCTGACGGTTTGGGAGGAGATGTTTCCAGTGATGTTGCCGCAGAAATGGCCAAAAGCAGGCTTGCATCATTGAGCCATCTCCCTGCAGGCAGGGAGACCGAATTTCTGAATACATTCGCAAAAAAGCTTGATCTGTTGATTCATCAAAAGGCATCAGATCATCCCAGCCTGACGTACATGGCAACAACCCTGGTGTGCACGGTTTTAAAAAACAATATGATCCACTGGATAAATATCGGTGACAGCAGATTCTATCTTCTCCGGAATGGTGCCATTCACCAGATCACAAAAGACCAGACACTGGCAAAAGCGCTTGTTGAAGAGGGTGTTCTGAAACCAGAGGATGTGGAGGTGCATTATTCCCGAAAAATTCTTGACCAATGCCTGGGATATGGAACAAGCGAACCTGAAACCGGCACGTTTGAAATCAAACAGAACGACACCATCATTCTGGCCACAGACGGTCTCTACAAGATGATTGAACACCGATTGATGCTGAGCATTCTAATGAGTGACAACCGTCTGGGGCAGAAAACAGCCGCCCTGACAGAGGCAGCGTTATCATCCGGTGGCAAGGACAACATCACCATTGTGCTTGCCCATGTTAAACAGACGGAATAAATAAAACCTGAAAAGGCCTGTTATCCGTTGTCATCCTGTCCGTCGGAACGGATCTGTAAAAGGCTTTGTATTGTAATTTTGTCAAGGCGCTTGAACATGGCTTTACCAGCCTCAACCCAGACCCAGCGGGACAGGCAGTCGCCTGCCTCATTACAGATGCCGCAGAGTTTCTGATCCTCTT
>JAABSK010000264.1 GCA_011390435.1 Desulfobacteraceae bacterium
GGTGGAGCTGAGGGGGATCGAACCCCTGACCTTACGGCTGCCAGCCGTACGCTCTCCCAGCTGAGCTACAGCCCCACATCGAAGAAGATGCTGATTAATAATCGAAACACAGACCAGTGTCAATACAAAAATAACAATTATTTAAAAAAAATAATCATTTCCAGTTTGGATCAGGTGGTGGTTCAGGAAGAAAATATTGACATAAGGCTTTATGAAAGGATAATATGGAGTGTTTTATTAATTTTCAATCATCGGGTGTATGAAGGAGAAACAAATGCTGCGTTATCTGCGGGAAAATACTGGCAACTGGATCATCAAAATTTTTCTTGGAATTATTGTGGTGGTGTTTGTGTTTTTGGGTGTGGGATCCATGAACTCAGACCGCAACAATTCAGTGGCCTCTGTGAACGATGAACCTATTACCGTCAACGAATTCCAGGATGCTTACCGGAATCTGGTGGAAAGAATGCGGGCGCAGTTTCAAGACAATCTCACCGATGATCTATTAAAGGCCTTAAACGTGAAACAGCAGGCCCTTAATTCCCTGATTGAACAAAAACTGGTATCTGCCCAGGCTGAAAAACTCAATGTCATGGTGTCAGACCAGGAACTTGAAGCGGTTATCCTGGCTATTGACGCATTTCATAAAGACGGGGTTTTTGACATGGACCAGTATAAGCGTGTATTGGCCCTCAATTCACTGAGTCCTGAAATGTTTGAACAGCTCCAGCGCGATGCGCTGAAACAGCAGAAAATCCAGGATATGGTGCTGGGCAGTGTTTTTGTGTCAGATCTGGAAGCAGAACGCTTTTACCTGCATCAGAATACCAGGATGGCGGTAAATTACCTTAAGATTGATCCTGCTGAATTTACAGATATTACCCCTGACCCGGAGCAGGTCCAGAAGCATTACCAGAAAAATATGGACCAGTATAAATCTGAACCCAAGCGCAAAGCGGTATATTTACAATTTTCTCCCCAAGATTATCGCAGCCAGGTAACAATTACCCTTGCACAGGTCCAGGGCTATTATGAACAGCATCCAGAAGAGTTTACAATACCGGAAAAAGTTGAAGCCCGCCATATCCTGATCAAAGTGGATGACACTGCCGATGAAAATGCACTGGAAACAGCTGAAAAAAAGGTCCGGGCTGTTTATAAGCGGGCTGTTTCCGGAGAGGATTTTGCCGAGCTGGCCAAAGAAACATCTGAAGGACCTTCCAGTGAAGACGGCGGATATCTGGGTACATTTGACAAAGACAGCATGATTAAACCATTTGCGGACAAAGCTTTTTCCATGAAACCCGGTGAAATTTCAGAACCGGTCAGAACCCAGTTCGGCTGGCATGTGATAAAGGTTATGAACAGGTTTGATGCACAAGTGAAATCTGTGGAACAGGCAGCGGACCAAATCAAAACCCGGCTGGCGGAACAGGAAATGCAGAACATGGCCTATTATAAGGCAGGAGAGGCCTTTGATGCCGTCATTGACGGAGATACTCTGGAACAAATAGCTCTGCTTACAGAAAAACAGGTCAAAACCACTGATGTTTTCGACCAAAACGGTAACGGACTTGATATGGAACAGGCAGCTGGTTTTGCCGATGCTGCTTTTACCCTCGAAGAACAGCAGATCAGCGATGTCAAAGAGATCGACAATGCATATTTTCTTATCAAAGTAGTGGAAACCATCGACCCTGTGCAGTTGCCTTTGAAGATGGTACAGGAATCAATCATTGATACCCTTGGACAAAAACTTCGCAGGGAAGCTGCAGAAAAAAAAGCACAAGAACTGCTTGCAGCAGCACAATCTGCTGAAAATCTTGCGGCAGTTGCCCAAAAAAATGATATGACTCTTTCTTCCACCGAATTGTTTGCCCGCAATGATTCTATTCAAGGAGTGGGCAGGTCTGCTGAGTTTAGCGGTTCTGCTTTTGATCTGACCCCAAAAAACCCGTTATATCCAAAAGTTTTGGAAACAGGCCAGGGATTTTTTGTTATTGCTTTCAAGGAAAAACAGGTGCCGACATCTGATGAAATCAGCCAGAACCTTGCAGGTATAAGGCAGCAGCTTTTGCAGACCAAGCAGGGACAGTATTACCAGGCATGGATTAATGAGCTGAAAGAAAACAGCAAAATTGAAATTGATCCCCAGTTCATAAACTAGGATGGGATGAGTGAAAAAATATTTCAGTTTCATTTTACTGGTCCTTATCTGGGTCACTTTTGTTTCCTGTGCGCCAAAACACCCGCTGCCTTTTGCCTCCCGGAATCTGCCGGCTGATCCTGCCCTGGTTCACGGGGTGCTGCCCAATGGATTTCAGTATGTTCTTTTGCAGAACCATACCCCCAAAGACCGGGTCAGTATCCATCTGAATGTGTTTGCAGGATCGGTTCATGAAACAGATGAACAGCAGGGGATAGCCCACTTTCTGGAACATATGCTGTTTAACGGAACACAGCATTTCCAACCCGGGGAACTGGTGACCTATTTTCAGTCCATAGGCATGGATTTCGGTGCAGATGTCAATGCCAGCACCTCTTTTTTTCACACGGTTTATGATTTAAACCTTCCCAAGGGCGATCAAACCCATCTGGAAGATGCCCTGCTGGTTATTGCGGATTATGCCAAAGATGCTTTGCTTTTAGAAGTTGAAATTGAAAAGGAACGCGGCATTATTCTGGCTGAAAAACAAGAGCGCGATTCTGTTTCCTATCAAACCTTTAAACAGAGCTTTGCCTTTGAGCTTCCCGGATCCATTCTGCCAGAAAGATTTCCCATAGGTATTGAACCGGTAATTCAGACAGCCGACCGAGATTTGATAAAAGATTTTTATGATTCCTGGTACAGGCCGGATAATATGGTTCTGATCATGGTGGGGGATATGGATATTACGACGGCACAGGAACTCATACAAAAGCGGTTTGCATCATTTTTTCCACGATCTTTTGGCAAAAGCCCTGAACCATCTGACATACAATGGATCCCCCATAAAGGCACAAAATCCTTTTACTTTTATGAACCAGAGGCTGCAAAAACCCGCGTCACCATTGAACGCATTACATACACGGATGTTGTTTTTGAAACAACAAAACAACTTGCACAGGATCTGGTCAGGACGGTTGCAGATACCATTTTCCAAAACCGGCTGTCACATATGATCAGTCAGCAGACAGCAGCATTTTCATCTGCATCTGCGTATTCCGGGATTTTTTTACACCACATCTCCATGGCAGCCGTCACTGCTGACTGCAAGCCTGAAAATTGGGAAATCACCTTGGTCCAGTTGGAAAAGATGTTGCGCCAGGCCCTGGAATCGGGTTTTACCCAAAAAGAACTGGACCTTGCAAAAGCAGTGTTTATTTCCAAATTGGAGGCAGATGTCAAACAGGCTGATACCAGAAAAACCGCCCGGCTTGCACAATCACTTTTGCAATCCATTCAAGACAAAAAACTGTTTTTATCTCCCGTGCAGAGAAAGGAACTACTGCTGTCCCATATAGAAAAATTGTCTTTGGACCAGGTGAACCTGTCTTTCAAGGATTCCTGGAAAGCTGATCACAGACTGGTCCTGGTCACCGGTAATGCGCAGATTGATTCCCGACCCTCTTTTTCTTCTGAGGACAGTATACGCAAAATATTTGTGGAAAGCCGCCAAAAACCAGCTGACCTGTTTGTGCCTGTTGTATCTCAAAAATTTCCCTATCTGCCGATGCCGGACACACCGGCCCAAATTACCCACCAGCAAAACAATGAAAACGATCTGGGTATTACGCGGGTCGATCTGGATAACAATATCCGCCTTAATCTTAAACAGACAGGTTTTCAAAAAAATAAATTTTTATTCAAGGTGGTTTTCGGCAAAGGCAGCGCATGCCAGCCACTCGATATTCCCGGGCTCGCCCATATCAGCCAGGAGACCGTGCGTCTGAGCGGGCTGGGTGCCATGGATCTGGATCAGCTCAAACAGGCGCTGGCCGGAAGGGATGTGGACATTTCCTTTGCTGTGGGGGAATCATATTTTTCTCTGGAAGGAACGGCAGATCCCGAAGAGATAAAACTGGTTTTTCAGCTCATTTATGCTTATCTTGCTGATCCGGGTTTCAGACCTGAAGCACTTGCGCTTGCCAAAACC
>JAABSK010000265.1 GCA_011390435.1 Desulfobacteraceae bacterium
ATTAAGCATATTCCCATTATTTTCACAGACCTGGGCGCCCCGGAAACTTCGGGTGTGGTCACGGACTGGAAGGGAAGCGGCGCCAATTACACAGGGGTGGAAACCCGTAACTACGTGAGCATCGGCATCAACCTTCTCCATGAACTCATCGCCTTTAACAGTATCGGCATGATTTACCTGAAAGGGGCTCCCAGTCATGAAGGAACTATCCAACGGGTAACAGAGTTGAGTGAGGAAATCGGTTTTGAGTTTGTCACCAAGGGTTTTGCCTTGCGAGATGAGAACAAAAACAAATATCCAGAAGAAGTGATCCGGCAGAATATCCGGGAGGCTCTGGACTATGTGGCCCCTAAAGTGGATGTGTTCTATGTCCAGATTTCAGGTACATTTGAGCAAAATTTTGATCTGCTGTTTGAGACCTTTAAGCAATACAGTTTACCCAGTGCAGGAGAACCGATTTACATCAAGAAGGGACTGCTCATAGGTATTGGCCGGAACAAGGAGAAATTCGGTTTCCAATGTGCGGATTATGCAGTAAAAATTCTAAAAGACAACGCAGATCCGGGCAAGCTGCCGATGGATACCGGCAGGGAGTTCTCTTTTTCTCTGAACATTGAGGCAGCTACCATAGTTGGATATAACCCTTCCATTGACATATTGGGGGCGGCTGACGAGATTTACAGGGACGTGGAACCCTGATACGGTGGTGGCATTACTCCGCGATGGCAGGATCTGTCCAGGGGTATTCTTCAATCAGCTTTGGAATGGCCTCTTTTATGGCTGCAATGGCATGGTCGAATTGATCCGCACCCAGGACGCACAGTATTAAAGGGCTGCCAGGTACCAGGGTTGATTGCCAGGAGGTGTGGCGGTCTTGGCAGACGTATCCCAACTCTTTCATAAAGTTGATGCGGGGAGATTTTTTGAAAACAGGACTGAGAAGGGATTGCATTCCCTTGACTTTGGCAATTTGGATGCAATAATACCGTAAAAGCTGATTAAACCCTTTACGCCGCCACTCCTTGCGGGTGGCCGCTGCGTTGAAAATCAGAGCCGGAAATTCAACCCTGCCCGGTACTTCGGATTTCATGATCGTTTCAGCATGCCGGAGGTCTGTCACCCGGACCATGCGCATGGTGGCAATGACCTGGTCGTTTTCATCCCAGATACCCAGTACGGTTTCATTGTCATCCGTTTCATTCCAAAAGAGCTTTTCAGGCTTCAAAAGTGTAAAGTCCTTGGAGCGTTTGTATTCGCTTACCCTGAGATCAGTTATGGATTTGGCATCTTCAATGCCCGCCGTGCGTATCTGTTTCATGTAAATAGACTTTTACCTGGTTGTGGGTTAAACGCATTAAATACAAATTTGTAACATACCATTTCAGCATAGCACAATGGAAGAAAATAGTCATGTTGATTTCAATCTGCCCGCTTGTCATTTGCAATTCTCAGGGGTCTGACCCGGCCGCGGATGAACAGGTTCCCGGCCAGTCTGACACCCCGGAAATGCGATGTCCGCCCGTACCATTTTCGGGGAAATTGCCTTAATCGACTGAAAACCTCGGTCTGTGGAGGCAACCTCACACATGCCCACTTACGAAGATGTGGCGCCTTCACCCGGGTGAGGCCCTCTGTATGTGATCATCAACATCGCAATGTCATCAAACTGGGGTTCGGAAGCGGCAAATGTTTTCAGGTTTGACTTAATAGTTGTGACCGTTTCTCTGGATGAAGCCCCCGCCAGATCGGATATTGTTTCCAGCAGGGTTTCCTCGGAAAAAAATGCCTTATCTTCGTTCTGGGCCTCGGTCACACCGTCTGTGTACATAAAAAGGGATTCACCCGGGGCCAGTGACAGTTCAAGCCCTTTGTAGGGAATACCCTCCATGATACCCACCACCGGCCCACTCTTTTCTTTGACAAACCGGCATCCGCGTTTTTCGGAGACCAGTATGGGCGGGTTATGCCCGCCATTGGAATAACAGACATTCCCGGTGGTTAAATCCAGAATGCCCACCAGCAAGGTGACAAACATGGATTGCGGATTATCACTGCTGATGACATCATTGACTTCAATCATTATCTCTGCCGGACTGATATTCTTGGATGCGGATGTCTTTATCAGTGTTTTAGTGATGGCCATCATCAGCGCAGCAGGAACGCCTTTGCCCGACACGTCACCAATGGTAAAGCAAAGCATGTTGTCTTCGATAAAGTAAAAATCATAAAGATCTCCCCCCACCTCCTTGGCAGGTTCCAGTGAAGCAAAAATATCGATCTCATCCTTCTCGGGAAACGGAGGAAAGATTTTGGGCAGAAGGCCGATCTGAATATCCCTGGCAATGGTTAATTCCCCTTCAATTCTCTCATTTTCCGCTGTTTTTTCAATCAGCTTGCGGATATTATCCTTTAGCTGTTTTTTCATGAAAGCAAAGGCAGATGCCAGCCGCCCCACCTCATCATTATGGGTTTCAGAGAGGTTGGAGATATATATGTCCTCTGCCTCATCTCTGGTCAGGTCAGTGGAAGAAAAGTCTTTCACCCGGTCGGCCAGTATGTTCAGCGGTTTCGAGATTCTGGAAACCAGCCAGGTGGTAAACAGAATACTGCAAAAGAGAATAATGGCAATCAGGGTACTTTGCTTGGATGCAATCTCCTTGGCAGGCCGTTTGGTTTCCGAGACCGGGACCGTCACGCCGATGTACCACCCCAGTGGCCTGAAAAAACTGATATAGGCGATCATTTCCTTATTTTGGAACAGGTCACTTCGATAGGAAAGAGATCCCCCGCCTTTGACGGCAGCGGTTACCATATCCTCAAGGAGCAGACGTCCGGAATCGGTGTTCATGCTGAACTGAAACTCAGCCGCCAGCGACTGATCTGTCATGGCCAGGACACCCATGGCGTTGTTAAACAAAAAGGCAAACCCGGTACTTCCTATGGTGATCTCTTCCAGGGTTTTATTGAGGGTTTCAACTATTTTTTCAAGCTCCATCCGGGCTTCCACTTCAATATTTTCGACATTGACCGCGGCCCCGACAATCCAGTTCCAGTCAGGATATCGCTTCAGACAGATGAGGGTTTTATATGCGTAGTGGTTCGTTTTGCTCTTCCAGTTGACAACATTGCATATCGTTTTCATGCCGGAAGTATCAGCTGCCAGCATATCTGAAATGGTTTTGTTTTTTATATCGGTGAACATGCCGATATTGTACCCAATGGTGTCCGGGTCCGGATGGGCGATAATATGTAAGTTCATATCGGTGATAAACAGATTTTCATGAACTTCAGATGTATACTTTTCGACCCAGTCAAAGGCAATCTGCTGTGCCTCATTTTTGGAGAGTACCTGCTGCCTTACAGCCTGATTCAGGCGGTCCAACAGTTCGATGAGCTGATCTTTCTTCGAATTGAGACTGTTTTTATGACGGGTCACGGAATAAATTTTGTCTGAAATAAGATTGCTGTATTCCCCTTTGATGTTCAATTCTATCAGCGACAAGACATTTTGGGACATGCTGTTCTGCTGGGCCAACATGGCATCTCCGATTTCCCTGCTGGAGATGAAAATAATAATCAGGGCGGTTATAACCATGATAAAAACAATCAAACTGATAATTTTGGACTTCAGGGACGTAAACATGGGATACCATCCAGTCTCGGAGAATAATTGACAATGAAACGGTTAAATGCCTATACATTTTAAAGATCATGGTTGTTTATAGCTGAAAGCCGGTTCTTTTTTCAAGTGTTATGTGAAAGTGTTAAGTTTTAAGTGTTAAGTTTTAAGTGTTAAGCTAATACCTGACTGCTTATACTTTCATCAGTTGTTGTGGTCTCTCAGGCCATGGGTTTTATCGGCAATGGTCCGGATTAATAAAACCAATCCAGGACGATCCCTTGAAACGACTATGTTTATATTTTAATTGACATCATGACATGGTATCATGCCCACGGATATTTATAAAAAGGAGAGTGTTTTCCGCATGCAGATTGTGACCAGCCATACAAACACGGATTTTGACGCCCTGGCCGCCATGGTGGCCTGCACTTGCCTTTATCCCGGAACCCGGGGAGTGCTTCCTTCCCATATCCAATCCGGGGTCAGGGGTTTTTTA
>JAABSK010000266.1 GCA_011390435.1 Desulfobacteraceae bacterium
CAACTGTGTTTACCCTTCTGGCCTTCTGGGGGGTTTTCCCCCCAGGTGTCCTGATACAGATTTTCTGGACCACCTATCTTATTAAATGGGTGGTGGGAGCAGCAGATACACCCTTTATTTACCTGGCCCGCCATTGGTTTGACAAAGGCAGAATTCCCAAAATATAGTCCTGGTGCTGCGATTCAGGTGTGTTTTTCCTGCTGTGCTGCCTGGTCAATGTCGATGATTTTTTGTTTCAGGTATGGTTTGGACTGGTAACTGGTGATCTGCATGATTTTCCGGGTCAGTTTTCCCAGCTGGTTGATGCCGGTTCTGATTGTTTCCACGGTTTTATAATGCGGGTCATCTTTTTCCATATCCATCATCAGTATTTCAGAATGGCCTGAAACAATCTGCAATGGCTGGTTCAGCTCGTGGCAGATGGCACCGGCCATTTCCAGCACCCCCTGAAGTCTTTCGCGTTCCCGCATCTCATTTTGCAGAACAATCATGCGCTGTCCCACATTGATTCTGGCCTGCAATTCAGCCATGTTATAGGGTTTGACAACATAATCATCCGCCCCGGCTTCAAGTCCCTGGACAAGGTCTTCACTGTTATTTCTGGAGGTGAGCAGGATCAGGTACAAAGGGCCTTTGTTATTGTGCTGCCGAAGTTTTCTGCACAGATCAGGGCCGTTTATTCCCGGCATTTCCCAGTCCAGCAGTGCCAGCTGGGGGGCATCTTTCTTCTGAAATGCGGCAAAGGCGGCATCTCCATCCTCAGTGCTGACAACCGTGTATGCCCATTTGGCCAGAACCGCCTGGAGCATTGCACGGGATACAGCATCATCTTCAGCAATCAAAATTTTCATGAAAGACTCCTTTGCTGTAATATCTCAGGCAGATCTTTTTCCAGGCCAAAACAAGGTTTCACAGTTCTGACTCCATGGATGCTTTAACCTGGATGAACCTGTGTTCCAGCTGGGCCATCAGGATGGCCGCCTGCCTGGTATTCCCGTCTGTGCATGCCTTTTCCATGGCCTGGGCGGTTTTATGCATCTGTTTGGCAGACATATTTGCAGCAGCCCCTTTGATCTTGTGGGCCTGGGTGCCTGCCTGATCTGCCTGGCCCTTTTCCACAAGGGCTCTTGCTGCAGCCAGTTGTTTTGGCATGTCTGATAAAAACCGGGTTATGATTGTTTTTGCCAGGTCATGGTCATCCATTACCCGGTTGAAAAATTCGGTACGGTCAAAGATACAGACACCCGCACCTGGATCATAACTGCCATGGGCTGCCACCTGATGGTCAGTGGTTTCTTCCTGGCCGGGCGACCCTGTTTTTCCCCCGGGCAGCCATTTTTTCAATTCTTCCACCAGTGCTACCGGATTGACAGGCTTGGTAATATAGCCGTTCATGCCCGCAGCAAGGCAGGTTGCTTTGTCTCCGGCCATGGCAAGGGCGGTCATGGCAATAATGGGTACATCATGGCTGCACACAGAGGATTGGGGGCTGCGGATACGGCGGGTAGCTTCCAGGCCGTCCATTTCAGGCATCTGCACATCCATGAGGACCAGGTCATAGCAGAAGGATTCCAGAGCCTGCACCGCCTCAAGTCCATTGGCCACGGCATGGGCCTGGACCCCCAGCTTTTCTAAAATACCCAGAGCCACCTGCTGGTTGATAATATTGTCTTCAGCAAGCAGGATATGCACATTTCTGTCAACAGTGAGTTTCAGAGCTTCCCGGGCGGTGTGCCGGGTGGCAATGGACTGAATGGCACTGCATTTCTCCTGTGCCAGGGCAAGGGACAATACCCCCTGCAACTCCTGGTTCTGGGCCGGTTTGGTCAGGTATCCGCTGAATCCCATTTTGGTAAACTGCCTGGCATCACCCCGGGTTCCCAGGGAATTGAGCATGACCATGCGGATCTTTTTCAGGCGCGGGTCTGCCTGGATGGCCCGGCCCAGGTCTTTGCCGTCCATGCCCGGCATCTGCATGTCGATGACAGCCACCTGAAAAGGATCCCCGGCATCCATGGCCCGGTGTAAAGCTCCCAGCGCATCCGGCCCGCATGCAGCAGATTCCGGCCGCATGCCCCAGGAGGTCATGTGGTTGAGCAGGATTTCCCGGCTGGTGGCATTGTCATCCACAGCCAATGCCCGTACCCCATGCAGATCAGCAGGTACTGCGTTTTTTGTCTGGGAGGCCCGGGGCTGCCTGCCCAGATCTGTGGTGAACCAGAATGTCGACCCCTTGCCTGGTTCGCTCTCAACACCGATAGTGCCCCCCATCATTTCCACCAGCTGCCTGGAGATGGCAAGGCCTAAGCCGGTCCCTCCGTATTGGCGGGTGGTGGAGGCATCCACCTGGGAAAATTTATGAAACAGCAGTCCCATCTTGTCTTCAGGAATGCCGATGCCTGTGTCCTGGACTGAAAAGCGCAGCATCACCCTGTCACGGGATTCAGAAACCAGGGCAACCCGTACCGCCACCTCGCCGCTGTGGGTGAATTTGATGGCATTGCCGGTCAGGTTGGTGAGAATCTGGCGCAGCCGGCCCGGATCTCCCTGGAGCAGTGCCGGCACATCAGGATCAGGACTGCATATTATTTCCAGACCCTTTTGCTGGGCCCGCAACGCCAGGGAGGCGGCAAAATCGTCCAGCAGACTCACCAGGTCGAAATCCAGTATTTCCAGGTCCAGCTTGCCTGCCTCTATTTTTGAAAAATCCAGAATGCCGTTGATAAGATTCAAAAGCGCTTCCCCGCTGGTGCGGACAATCTGTGCATACCGCTTTTGTTCCTGGTCGAGCTCTGTTTCCAGAAGCAGCCCGGTCATGCCGATGATGCCGTTCATGGGGGTGCGGATTTCATGGCTCATATTGGCCAGAAATTCGCTCTTGGCAATATTGGCCATTTCCGCCTGCACAGCCATGGCGTTGGCCCGGGCAGTCTGTTCTTCCAGGTCGGTTTCCGCCTGCTTACGCTCGGTGATGTCACTGTGGGAGCCGGCCATCCGGAACGGCCGGCCGTCGGCATCACGGATGGCTTCTCCCTTGGCAAGTATCCATACAAGGGTGCCGTTCTTATGCTTCATGCGGAATTCAATGGCATATTTTTCAATTTCGCCGTTTAAATATCGCTGCACATAATTGTTTACCCGGTCCCGGTCTTTTTTATAGAGCAGATCAATAAAGGTTTCAAACCTGTTTTCAAGTTCATGGTCCTGGTACCCCAGCATCTCTTTCCAGTGTTTTGACAGGAAAAGATGGTTGGTGCGTATATCCCAATCCCAGATGCCGTCATTGGTGCCGTTAATGGCCAGCTCAAAGCGTTCCTTGGTTTCCTGGAGTGTTTCCTGGGCCTGTTTCTGCAGCAAAAGAGAAGTCTGCAGTCTGGCGTGCCGGGCAGATGCCTGTCCGTCAATCCGGCGCAGCAGCATGAAAAACAGCGCTGAAAGAGCGGCAAAAATCAGGATGCCTGCCCCGGTTCCAGCTATTACGAGCTGTTTGTATTCCGCTTTGAGTCCTGAAAAATCTGTCATGATCAGCATATCTCCCACTTCAGTTCTGGACACATCCCGAAGGGGGGTAGCTGTGATATGCCATGCGCGGTCATGGAACAGGGTTTCTGCAAAGGTTTTTCCGTGAATATGGCTCTTTTCTCCCACAAATTCTGCGGCTTTGTCCGGAAAGGGCGTCAGGGTGGAATAGATCAGCACATCCTTATCAAAGCGGTTCCAGTCAGGGGTACGGCCGAGCATTTTCATGCCGGCTTCCCAGCTGCTGCGCTTCAGAGCGGTTTTACGGATGGCCACTGCCAGCTCAGCACCGGTCTGCTGGTGAATGCTGTTAAGGACATCCTCGATCTCCTTGCCCAGTTCCACATACCCTGCAAGGGCACCATTGTCAAAAACCGGCTGTACCACCCGCAGGGTAAAGGTGCCTAATGGTCCCAGTTCAATGCCAAAAGCGGTTTCGCCGGTTTTTTCAGCCTGTACTGCTGTAAACCGCTGTATTCGGTCGGCATATTTTTGGGGATTGTGGACCCTGAGCAGACAGATGCGCCCGGGATCCAGAAAAGAGAAATGGGTAATGGCGTAGCGGGTTTTCAGCCTGGCAAAAACAGGGGCAT
>JAABSK010000267.1 GCA_011390435.1 Desulfobacteraceae bacterium
TGTTTGTCATGAAAAGGTCATCCGAATATGTTATTGTTTAAATCTGAATATCCATAAAACCACCCAATCTTAATATACTCCCCAATCTCCTGCCGCATCCTGGTCCGGCTGAACTGTGAGGAGAACCTGTCGGGTTGTTTAATGGGGTCTGACCCAGTCAAGCATCTGTTGTTAAACAGGTAATATGGTTTCAGGTAACCGCGTAGGTTTCTTTTGCAGGCCATAGCTCCGCTCCTTCGGTTACATACTTGCCATGGATGCCCGAAATTCAAATTCATAATCCTGTTTGCGACAACTATGCCATTAATCATTTTTTGTAAAGTATTTTTCCATGTTCTCAATTAAATTACCAATTTCACCATAGGTAATAGGTAAAATCTTTATGCGGACTAGGTAAAAACACCTATTCCGTGATGGGAAAAATGGGTATTTTTTTTTAACAAAAATACAAAACAACGCTGCCTGTTAAATAAAAAATGTAACAAAAAAACGAATTTTTTTGTTACATTTTTTTCCTTTCATCCCGTTCTGGGGTCAGGGTGCGGGTAGAGTAGCGCACTGATTTGGACTGTTGCTGAAGTTTGACCGTAGACTGAACTGCCGCGGTCCTGGGGCAATACAATTCAAATTTCAAAAGGTGTTCTTTTTTGTGGCATCTATGCGTGATGTGCCATAAAAAGCCCGGAATATGGATTCTTTTTCTACTCCTTGTTTGCAAACCCCCACGAAAAAGACAGGCCGAGTTCCTCACTGCCCCCGGTGCGGACAGCGGCCAGAAAGGCAGAAGCCAGCCATTTTTTCATGCCGGCTTTGGAAACCAGGTCATTGTAAAATTTCAAATCCACGCGTTCTCTCTCGATTTCGTTTCCCGGTTCCCCATAACCATAGGCCAGATCATGGGGCAGACAGCATTTGTAGGTGATGTCCTGCCAGTCACACCCGGTGAACAGCCCCATGAGTTCATCAGGCAGGCCCGAGCATCCGTCAAATACCCATTCTTTATATTTGTCCGGGTTGGACGAAATCCGTGTGACCAGGTAATCCAGATTAAAATGTCTGCACAGTAAGAGCGCCTGCTCTGTCGTGACAATGTCTCCTATCTCAGGTAATTCCATGAGACCTCCTTTGGACCTGATACGGTTTTATGCAACAATCAAATTGTTTTCCGGCAGCAGCTCTCTGAGTAGAAACTGCCTGTGTATGGAAGCGGCCTGATAGAATCTGTAAAGATTAGATTTAAGCGCGGCGTTTGAATTGTCGCTGCTGTTCATATCAACGGATTCTTTCATCCAGATTTCAGGTTTGTACAGCGGGATGTCAAATTTTTTTCCGAGGCTGCCCTTTTTGGCTTCAGTCCGCCATTTTTTAATCCGGTCTTCCATTCTTGCCTGGTATCGGAGGATGTCCGTGATCTGATCTTTGATTATTTCAAAATCATCGCCCGTGCCGTCGGAATGTTTCGTGTTCAGCTCTCCAAAACTGCGGAACATGTCATGCAGCGCCCGGCACCCCTTCAGGAAAGTGTCCACATTATCCCTTTGGACGCGTCTTTCTCCGGGGTACTCATACGTAAAACTCCACTTCAGATACGGGCGGTCCGGGTAGGTTGCGACGGCTCCATGTCCCAGTGCCCCTGACACGGTTTCCGCCAGCCAGGATTTAATGTTCGCTATAAAGCCGCCGCCTTTGCCGTACCGCAGGAAAAAATTTTTTGCCTTTTCTCTGATGTAATCGGAGATATCCGGATCCAGGTTACCCTCAAACTCAAAACTGTCATTTACGACCTTGTTGCGGCGGGAGCCCACCCCGGAAAAGCCGAAATGGGAAAAAGTATCTGCATAGACATGTGCTGCAACACCCATCAGATAGATACCGACGTTCTGGCCTGCGTACCCGAGATGATGCGCCACCATATCCCTGGCGATCTTGCTGTCTTCCTGGCACATCAGCCGTTCTGAAAACTCATCTCCTTCGTTTCCAGGCAGAAAATGAAACGGTACCCAGACCTGGCGCTGATCTGACTCATCCCGGTTTGCAATGACATCGAATACATGGTGGGCAGTGGCCTGTGCATTTATTCTCGCACCATCCTGAAATGCGATATGAAGTTTTGCCGCGTTATCATCAATAAATTGCGATGCAAACGCGATGGCTCTGCACACGCCCGGTTTCAATCCGGCTGTTTTTGCGAGTGCATACGTTCCGTAGTAGTGCATATCCATTTGCATATTCTGCCTCCTTTTTATGTGGTTTATAACGATTTGTACGGGCATGTCCCAGGCGAACTCCACCTCATGGGTGATAAAATGAACAAAAAGTTTCTATTGTAAAGAATCAAATGCCTCATTGACCTGCTTAAGCTATAAATCTGTATCACATTGCTCAAAGATTTCGATCGCTTTGGAGATACATTGATTTCTTTTGCCGGTTCGATTGCTCTATTAAAATGGACTTCGGCTTTTTTGTCGGCAAATGGGACGTTTTTAACTAAGAAAAGACATCAAAGGCATCCTGGAAGCAGTTGATAAATCCTGGAAGGTCGCCGACTAAATTATAAGCACCCCATTGACACCCTTTCGTGCATATTGCAGGTCATCATCAAGCCCCATGTAGCTCACATGGGGCTGTCTGGCTCTTAGGGTCCGGATTGGTCTTCATGGCGGGAATCCGGCGCAGAAAAAAATAACCGCAATGGTTTTGAAAGAACGGACGGTACGGTACCGGGGAATGGGATCCATGCCCCGGTACCGAAGAAAAGTTATGAATCAGCGTATCCGGCTTTAAGGATAACAGTTTGAATCGCCGTTAGCACCTATTCAGTTGGACCGCTTTCATTTCCTTTTGCAGGTATTTGTTTATAATAGTATGTGCGGCCGATATCCAGTTCTATCACGCGGCCAGGATCAGCCATAAAAAGCGATCCATCTGCTGTGGCTTCCAAAATAGCCATCATCTGTTCCACAGCATGCTTGACCAGCATACCGTTGGATTTTTGCCCGATTCCTCCCTTTATTTCAACCAGGACACTTCCAGCCCCCTCAATGCCATAGGCATTTCGTGCAATTCCTGGTTCCGGTCCACCGGGATACAGATTGACTGTGGCATAACCATATTGCGACATTTTATCCATCATCACAACACAAAGCTGTTTGGAGATGTCCACGACAGCAGCAGCATCTTCATTGGTGGGCCAGAGCATGGAGCTTGTGACATTTTCACCTTCATCCGTTACATAGGTGCCTTGTCCATGGAAATCCACCATCCAGAATGGTTGATAGTTCAAAAACGCATTCATGACAGCAACAGCCTCAGGAACAGGGTTTTCCGGATATGGGTAATTAACAGAATCCGTCATATACCAGGCATAGAGCGGACAATCTGTCCAATCTGAGAAATGATACCGGTTGATATCCCATCCCTGCCCGCCGCTGGTGTAGATATACCTGCTGGTTCTGCGCGCAGGTGCTGTTGGATCATCATTTACGCGCTGCCAGAGTTCAGCACCGTCAGGATTAACCCGAACTATCATGAGAACATATAATTCATTTAGTATTTTCATGGCCTCTGCATTTCCGGTGGCCAGTGCTTTAATAACCTTCAAAGCAGATTCTGTTCCAATAGGCTCATTGCCGTGCTGCTGGGTCTGAATCATCACCGGCAAATTGTCAGGATCCCCGATCTTTGCCATGTAGATATCACGTCCCTGGTTAGTCTTACCGATAATTTCCAGTTCAACCAGTCCCTTAGATGCTTTTTCGATCTGCATAAGTGCCTTAACCAGCTCATCATAACTGCTGAATGCATTCAATTTGACTGTCTGGTTATCGCTTAACCACGGCCCCCCAGGGACAATTTTCGTTTTTGCCGAAACAGAAAAACTTCCAAAACAGATCAGGAAAAATACAATAATTGGTACCCCAACACTTCCCAGTTTTACATTCATGATTTTTCTCCTCAAAAAAATGTAAATCAAAAAACTGCCAGTGCCTTTTTGTAACATAAAAAAACTTTCACCCCCTTTCAATTATAGTTGTGTTTTACTATTTCCCAAAGCCTATTCCATGGTGCTGAATATGGGGTTGCCAATCAAACGGCGGTGTTTTCC
>JAABSK010000268.1 GCA_011390435.1 Desulfobacteraceae bacterium
CCTTTTCGTTTCCCGACAACCAGAGCCAGCACCAGGCCGGACACCCCCGCATTGATATGCACCACATTGCCGCCGGCAAAATCCAGGGCACCGATATGATGCATCCAGCCGCCGCCCCACGCCCAGTTGCACACCGGCGCATAGACGAAAGTGACCCACAGGATGGTAAACAGTATCCAGGAGGAAAATTTCATCCTGTCCACTACTGATCCCAGGATTATGGCCACGCTGATGCAGGCAAATGTCATCTGGAACACAACAAAAATCAGCGTGGGAATGGTTCCGGACAAAGACGCCGTATCAATGCCGCTGAGAAAAAGATGCTTCAGGTTGCCGATCAGCAGACTGGAGCTCTCACCAAAGGCCAGGGAATACCCCCAGCCGACCCAGACGATACTGGCCAGACAATAGGCAACAAGGGTCATGGCAATGGTGTTTAAAAGGTTTTTATACCTGGACATCCCGCCATAGAACAATGCCAGGCCCGCCGGGGTCATCATCATGACCAGGGCGGTTGACATGGTGACCCAGGCTGTGTCGCCTGAATTCAATCCATCTTCTGCAAATGAACGGGTGGCAGAGGCAAGGATCAGTCCGATCCAGATCATTGTTTTTTTAAGCATCATGGTTATCATCCTTTACTGTAGAGTTAAAAAACATTGCATTTGCTCTACATATAGCAAATGGCGTGCCTCTTGCCGGATGATCCATGAATATATGCCCTAACCTGTTGAAACCAATAATTATTTTTTGGACAATATTTTTTGAATATTCGTTATTGATCAAAGCATGCTGAAATTTATTTCAAAAATGTAACTTGATGTGCGCTATAAAAATACAAAATTGTAACCGATTGCCGGAGCACAGGTGGCAAAATCAGTGGATCATCCATGAAACATGGTTTATGTCTTGAGTTTATTCTCAAAATTGGTATTTTAGCCAGAAACAATTCAGACGGATGAAAAGAAAACCCATGAACATACCCCAAGACCCGGACCATTTAGCCCTGCTGTTTGACATCAGCGAACTGGCAGACCTGGTTACCGGAAGCTCAGACCTTGAAGGGTTCTTAAACCGGTCAGTGGAACTGGTATCCCGGCATTTTAATGCACCGGTCTGTTCGATCTACCTGTACAATGACACATCAGACGAGCTGACCCTTAAGGCCACCAAAGGACTCAAACCCGATGCGGTCAACAGGATCCGCATGAAATCCGGTGAAGGCCTTGTGGGAAAATCATTTGAAACCCAGTCGGTCATCCGGGTGAAAGATGCCACCCAGACGCCGGGATTTAAATATTTTGCAGAAGCAGGAGAAGATCCATTTCATTCTTTTTTGTGCGTTCCCATCCGGCGGGGTGTTGAACGCATCGGTGTACTGACAGTGCAGCATCAGGACAAAGATTATTTTGACGTCTCTGATGAACGGGCCATCCGGGCAGTGGTCACCCAGCTGGCCGGATCGATTGAGAATGCCCGCCTGCTCATTGAGCTGTCCCACACCCGGGAAGAAGCACCGGAATCCTTTCCGCCCCTGGTTTTTGTAAAAGGTCATCCTGCCACTGGCGGCCATGCCCTGGGAAAAGCAGTTGTTCTTGGCGGGAAAAAGCGCTCCATTCTTTATGATCCCTTTTTTCTGGAGGATCATTTTTCAAAAGCGGATTTTTCACGGGCCGTGGAAAAAACCACATTGGAACTCAAGGCCCTGCAGAACGAATTTGCGCGACGGCTGCCGGAAAGCGCCTCTCTGATCTTCACCGCCCATTTCATGATCCTGAAGGACAAAAACTTCATCGGAAAAATGGATACCCTGATTGATGAGGGAACTCCGCCGTGCAATGCGGTTCGAACCGTTGCTGCCCGCTACATTTCTGTTTTTTCATCCAGCGCCCATGCCTATATGCGGGAAAAGGCACAGGATGTGGAAGACCTGTGTGTCCGGATTCTGAACAATTTTGACACCCGAAATGAAGAAGCTGCCTATGAAAAAGACAGTATTGCCATTGCCCGCCAGGTGTTTCCCTCTGATGTACTCAAGTTTGTTTCAGCCGGCATCCGGGGGATCATTCTGGCCAGCGGCGGGGCCACCTCCCATGTGACCATTCTGGCCCGCTCCCTTCAGCTGCCCCTGATCATTGCCGAAGAACCGAAGCTGTTGTCATTGCCGGAGAACACCCGTATTCTCATGGATGGCGAACAGGGAACCATTTACATCAATCCTGAGCCAGACACCATCAAACTGTTTGAAACCCAGCTGAAAACCCGGCAGCTGTCCCAGACCCGCACCATTGAAAAACAGACGCGGACACTGGACAATGTGCCTGTCCAGCTGCTGGCCAATATCAATCTGCTCAGTGAAGTGGTCCTGGCAAGACAGATGAATGCCCAGGGCATCGGCCTGTACCGGACGGAATTTCCCTTTCTGATCCGCGCCACCTTTCCGTCCGAGGCAGAACAGTATATTATCTATCAAAAGCTGTTCCAGGATATCCAGGGCCTGCCGGTGACCCTGCGGACACTGGATGCCGGAGGAGAAAAAACCCTTGCCTACAGCGATTCATCCAAAGAGGAAAACCCGGAGCTGGGGCTGCGGTCCATCCGGTTTTCGCTTAAACACAAAGATATCTTTGAGCTGCAGATCCGGGCCATGCTGCGGGCGGCTGCCGGAAAGCGTCATGTCCGGATCATGTTTCCCCTGATATCGTCAGTGGATGAATTTCTGACGGCAAAACAGATTATTTTCGACTGCATGGACACACTGGAGAAAGAAGGCATCGATTTTAATCCGGATGTGGGCATCGGTATGATGATCGAATTACCGTCAGTGCTGGAAACCATTGATGCCTTTGCTGCAGAAGCCGACTTTTTTTCCATTGGGACCAATGATTTTATTCAGTACATGCTTGCAGCAGACCGGACCAACAAAATGGTGTCAGACTACTATGTCCCCCACCACCCGGCAGTCAACCGCGGGCTGGCCAAAATCATCGCAGCTGCCCAAAAACACGGCATTGACGTCTCCGTCTGCGGAGAAATGGCCCATGAAACCGTCCATATCCCGTTTCTGCTGGGGATCGGCATCCGTTCTTTGAGCGTGGATCCCCAGTTTCTGCCGGCTGTTCAGGAAACCATCATGACACTGAACATGACAGATGCCAGGGCCCATGCCAGGACCATGCTGGCACAGACCACCATCAAAGGGGCAAAAGCTGTGATGGATGAATGGTCAGACAGATGACGCAAGATCCTCAGGGATGATGCACACGGGAATGGCATCCATTTTATGGCGGTTGGCTGAATGAAACTTTTGGTAAATGGAGACCACCGCCTGCTGACGGGGCGTCAAAGGCTGCTGATCCGGTGCCTTCAAATATTCCATGGCCCATTCCAGCTCTTCGTAAGTGGCCCCGATCTGGCTTTCATCGGTCCGGTTGTCCTCCCACAGACCGTCTGTAGGTGCTGCCGTCAGGATCTCCTCCAGAATACCAAGGGTTTTTCCCAGAGCATACACCTGGGTTTTCATCAGGTCTGCAATGGGTGAAAGATCCACCCCTCCATCCCCGTACTTGGTGAAAAACCCCACTCCGAAATCCTCAACCTTGTTGCCGGTGCCGGCCACCAGCATCTTATGGCTGGAAGCAAAGGCGTACAGGGTGAGCATCCGGAGCCGGGAACGGGTATTGGCCATGGTCAGCCCGTCCTGAATCTGCGCTGGAAAACAGCCCCTTACCTGGTCGAACACTGGAGACAGGTCAACATGCTCCCCTGTGACCTGCGTGAAATTTTGTTTCAACCACTCAATATGCGCTTCAGCCCGGGTGTTCTGGTCTCCGGCCTGGTAAATGGGCATGTTCACAGCCAGGACCGGCCGGCCGGTCCTGGCACACAAGGTGGATGTCACTGCCGAATCAATGCCGCCGGACACGCCGACAACAAAACCGGTCATGCCGGATGCAAAAACATACCGGTCCAGCCACCGGACAATATGATCAATAACGTTTGACGGGTTCATATTTACCATCCTGAAAAAATGATTCCTTAAAACACTGCTGCTGTATTCATGGAGGGGTCAGTTTATCCTCTGACCGGGACCGTGTCAATTGCTGCAT
>JAABSK010000269.1 GCA_011390435.1 Desulfobacteraceae bacterium
TCCATCATGGCCTGCCTGGACCAGGTGTGCATGGTGAGCAGGGATTCATCTGCATTTAAAAATGCCAGAAACCCGATTTCGCTTCTGGTAAGGCTGATCGCCTCTTCCAGGGCAAAAACTGTCATGGTGTTGATGGGTTTTTCTGTCATCTGGCTGAGTTCATACAGTTTTTTGAGTCTCAGTTCCTCAAGTTGCCGGGCTTTTTCAGCCAGATTTTTCTTCTGATCGATCCTGACCACCTGCCGGGAAATATAGAAGGACATGAGGATGACCAGAAGCAGCATACCGGCGAATATGAGTATCAGATGCCGGGTGATGGCATTGATCTCTTTTGTGATATCATCCATATAAATACCGGTGCCGATCATCCAGTCCCATGGCGCAAACCTTTTGATATATGACATTTTGGGAGAGATTTTTTCAGGCATATCTTTCCACTGCCAATGATAATTGACATATCCTTCCCCGCTCTCCTTGACAGTTTGCACCATTTCCACAAATGGATAATTTCCCGCAGCAGTCCTTAAGCGGGAAAGGTCTTCCCCTTCAAGATCCGGTCTGAAAGGATGCATGATCATGAAGGGGTGCATATCATTGATCCAGAAATAATCCTTTCCCTGGAGACCATACCGCAGGTTGCGTATCCGGCCGACAGCCTTCTGTCTGGCAGCTTCCCAAGTCATTTCGCCCTGACGGACCCTGGCCTCATAATCGGCCAGCAGGCTGACAGCGCTGTTGGTCAACTGGCGGATGGTCTCTTTTTTCTGGTCCAGCAAATGGCTTTCATGCCGGGGAATAAAAACCAGAAACATACCCAATACAAAAATAGTATAGGTGACATACAGGGGGATCAGGATGCGGAGGACGTCGGATAACGTTTTCTGGGAAATCAGTTTATCAATGATATCATTTTCTTTATTGACAAATCCGTCCATACGCCTCCAGGCAGTTCATAGAATGTGCAATACCGCTGTTTCAGGATAATGGCTGGAAACTACCACTTTGTGTTGCACAGAGTCAATGGTATTTCACGGCGGTCACTGTCGCCATATCAGGCTGCTGGCGGAGTGGTTCAGGCAGCGGTTGCTGATGCCTGTGACATCCGCAACCGCACGATGAAAAAAAGAGATGCCAAAGCGCGTTCAAACAAAACAGGGGATGCTGAAAAAAGATGTCAGCATCCCCTGTGAATAACGGTCTATCAAAAAAAATCAGAGTTCGTTGATCGCCTCTGTCAGGGCAGGCATGAACTCAAGGATATCTTCGACAATACCCACATCAGCCACCTGGAAAATCGGGGCTTTGGGGTTCTTGTTGACAGCCACGATAAACGGGTTGCCTTTCAGGCCGCCCAGATGCTGGAATGATCCTGAAATCCCCATGGCCAGATAAACTTTGGGTTTAACAGTCTGACCAGATGTCCCCACCTGACGGGATTTTTCAAGCCATTTCGCATCAACAATCGGCCGTGAGCAGGATACAACTGCGCCCAATGCTTCAGCCAGTTCTTCTGCCAGTTCGATATTTTCCTGATCTTCAATACCGCGGCCAATCGAAACCAGAACATCGGATTTTGTGATATCAACATCGCCGACTTCAGCAACAACCACTTCCAGAAACTTTCTTTTCCCGGAAAGATCTCCTGCATCAGCAGACTTATCCACAACCGAACCACCAGCAGCACCGCCGTCAACCGGAGCGAATGATCCCGGACGGATGGTGATCACCGCACCGGCAGAAACATCTGTGGTCACATGGGTGCTGACAGCTCCGCCCAGTTCCTGGCGCACCAGCTTCAGGGTTGTGCCATCAAGGCCGTCAATGTCAACAATATCCGCAGCATAGGCTGAATCCATTTTAATGGACAGCCCGGGAGCCAGATCCATGCCAAAAGTATTGTGCGGTGCCAGAACAAGCGCATCTGCCGGAAGAACGTTCACCAGTGCTTTGCGCACGAGTTCTGCATTGGGATAGGCCAGTGCGGCGTTATCCACTTTGATCACTTCTGAATACAGCCCGGTGATGTCATTGGCCACTTTATCCAGGTCTGCACCAGTGCCCACAACAACAGCGCTGAGTGATGCGCCGGCATCAATTTTTTTGGCGGCTGTGGGGTATTCCATGGCAATGTCTTCAGCCACACCATTTGCAAATGGAATATATGCGTAAATCTGTGTCATGATTAAAGTCCTCCTTTTGCTTTCAGCTTCTCAATCAGTGCTGCAATTATTTCATCAGTTGAGCCTTCAAGCATTTCAGCGCCATCACCAAGATCCGGAACAAAATAGTCCACTCTCTTTGTTTTTGCGCCGGCCGCGCCAACAGATGCAGGATCGACGCCAAGATCGGATGCGCCTTTTTCCGGAATCTCTACGCTGGCAACTTTTCGGATACCACGGATGCCCACATAACGGGGTTCGTTGATACCGGTCTGGATGGACAGGACGCAGGGAAGCTCAATTTCATTCATTTCCTGGTTTCCACCTTCGATCTCTCTGCCCACAACGATTTTGCCGTCACCCGGTTCAATTTTATTGACCAGTGATGCATAGGGAAGATCCAGCATGGCAGCCAGCATGCCGCCAACCTGTCCTGCACCCTCGTCTGCCTGGGCACCGGTCATGATCAGGTCGTAACTGCCTTTTTCGATTTCCGCTTTCAGAATTGTGGCAATCCCTTTTCCATCAGAACCTTCAAATGCATCGTCAGTCAGAAGGATACCATTGTTAGCGCCCATGGCCATTTCACGTCTCAGAACTTCTTCTGATTCATCATCGCCGACCGTGATAACCGTGACGTTTCCACCTACTTTATCAACGATCTGAATGGCTTCTTCAACCGCATAATTATCCCATTCATTTACCGAATACACCAGATCATCACGATCAAGATCATTTCCGGCACTGTTGAGCTCGAATTCATTCTCAGCAGTATCTGGTACTCTCTTGACACATACCAAAATCTCCATTATTTGCCTCCTTTAAATCAATAAATGTGTTGCAGGATTGGTGTTTTTGAACACGCGATGCCTGCAACCCGTTTGTTATTATGCAAGGTGCCGCTCGATCAGCTCTGTAAAATCCAGCGCTTCTATCTCACCTTCTTTGCCTGCGACCTTGATCGCATCCTGAATGTTCACCAGACAGAAAGGACAGGCTGTCACAATGACATTTGCACCGGCTTCAGCAGCCATATTCACCCGTAAAACACCCATTCTTGTTTCTTCTTCCGGTTCATAAAACAGCATCAGGCCGCCACCGCCGCAGCAGAACGAACGATCCCGGCTCTTTTCCAACTCCACCCGGGTCAGACCGTTAATTGCATCCAATGCCTGGCGAGGGGCTTCATAGACACTGTTGTGCCGGCCAAGATAGCAAGGATCATGATACACGTAAACTTTTTCAGGATCCAGGCAGGACTTCAGTGAAATTGCGCCACTGGTAATTTTTTCAGCCACAATCTGACTGATATGTTTCACCGGTGGAAGGTTTTTGTAATCATTTTTCAACGCATTGAATGCATGGGGATCTGCAGTGACAATCTGCTTTACACCGGTTTCCAGAATGGCCTCAGTGTTCTGGGCCTTCAAATCCTGGAACAGCATTTCCTCACCAAACCGGAGGACCTCGTGCCCGCTGTCTTTTTCATCTTTTCCAAGGATACCGAAATCCACCCCTGCTTTTTCAAGAATAATCGACGTCCGTCTGGCGATTTCCTGGATGTTGTCATCATAGGATGTAATACTGTCGACAAAATAGAGGGTATCTGCCTTATCCTGGGCCAGGTCTTTGATCTGGTACTTGGATTTGAACTCTTTTTCATCTGCCCACTCTGCCCGTTTTTTCTCCATCTTACCATAGGGATTCCCTCTTTTTTCAAGGGCTTTCAACGGCTTTTGCAGAGACTGCGGCACCAGGCCTTCATCCACCATTCCGCGGCGCAGGTCAACCATTTTGTCGATATACTCAATGCCCAGGGGACACTCTTCTTCGCAGGCACCGCAAGTGGTACAGGACCAGATTTCATCCTCGGTGTAAATATCTTCCACCAGCATTTTACTGTTGTAGATTTCACCGGACAGTGGATAGTTCTTGAAAATCAGAT
>JAABSK010000270.1 GCA_011390435.1 Desulfobacteraceae bacterium
CCCCACCAGATCAAAAAAAGCCGTTAACAACGGCAGACAGATGATGCCGGCAATAATTTTCGGACTGATGACGTATTTTAACGGATCAATGGCCATCATTTCGAGTGCAGGAAACTGGTCAGTGATCTTCATGATCCCAATCTCTGCTGTAATGGCTGACCCTGCGCGGCCAGTAACCATCAGTGCACACAGCACCGGCCCCAGTTCCCGGATGATGGACAGTGCCACCATAATCCCAAGCGCTGCTTCTGCACCAAATTGGCTTAACGAATAATACCCCTGTATTCCCAGAACCATCCCGGTGAAAAGTGCGGTAACAAAAACAATTAAAAACGACTTGGAGCCGATAAACTCGATCTCCTTGATCAGGCGGCCGGGACGCAGGGGAGGAAGAACAAACTGGTATAGGCTCAACCCTAAAAAAATACCGCTCCTGCCAAAAACCTGAAGGAGATTGATTGTATACCGGCCGATAAACGCTGCAATATCCACGTCACCCCTGCTTACTTAATCGATTAAAATTTCATCCAGATAATTCTTGCTTGTCCGCGTAAACGGAATCGGCCCTTCAGGATCACCAGTAATGAACTGACGCACCCTGGGGTCTGTACTGTTTTTGATCTGTTCTGCCGTTCCCTGGGCGACAATCTCCCCATAAAACAGAATAATAATATTATCCGCAATTCTGAAACACGATTCAATATCGTGGGAAACCACGATTGTGGTAATATTCAGGGCCTGATTGAGATCTTTAATCAGTCTATCGATCACACCGGTGGAAATCGGGTCCAGCCCGGATGTGGGTTCATCATAAAAAATAATTTTCGGATCCATGACAATGGCCCGGGCCAGTCCCACCCGTTTCATCATGCCGCCGGACAACTGGGATGGCATGAGATGTTCTGTTCCTCTGAGCCCAACCATTTCAAGTTTCATGGTGACAATCGTCTTGATGATATTATCTGCGATCTTCGTGTGCTCTCGCAAAGGGAACGCAATATTTTCAAAGATATTGAGATAATTAAACAAGGCTGAGCCTTGAAACAGCATGCCCATCTTTTTTCTTAATTCGTATAATTTTTTTTTGGACAAACCGGTCAAATCAATCCCGTCAAAGAACACAGACCCTGAATCCGGTTTTTCAAGGCCGGTGATCTGACGCAGAAGCGTGCTTTTCCCTGAACCGCTTCCACCTAGAATAACCGTTACTTTCCCGGTTTCAAAAGAACAGTTCAACTGGTTGGAAGCAGTAACATTACCATATTTTTTGACAAGATTTTCGACTGTGATCATGGATGAACATCTGCAGCGCCAAATAGTTTTTTTTCAAATCCACCGTGAAGCTATTAGATAGCTTACCCGATTTGCCGTGTCAACGATAATCACAATGATTGACAAATCATTAAAGGCTTTATATATCATTAAATGTATACTAACCCATAACACGATGCCATCCCTTATGACTGCACATCCTGTTCATATCTGTATCAAATCTCACCCTAAAAACCTGTGTGCCATCAGGGAAAAAATATCAGATACAATTGCTGACGTCTGTCTGTCAGAAGAATTGACAGGCAGCATCATTCTTGCCATTGATGAAGTCTGCTCGAACATTATCCGCCACGGGTATGCAAATGATTATACACAGAATATCCATATCCGCGTTGAGCCCTCAGCCGAAGACCTGACGATCACCATTGAAGACAGCGGTGTTGCCTTTGATATCAAGGACAGAACACCGCGGGATATTGCAGAAATCAAACCCGGTGGGCTCGGGCTCCATATCATCACCAGCGTTATGGATTGTTTAGAATACAGCCGGACTGACAACGGCATGAATCAGATCAAAATGGTCAAAAAGTTATCATAACCGGACCGCTGCTTCACCAGAAAGAATCATCAGTGTCAAATCGTCTGACTGAGGAGCCAGATGCACGCTGCACTGATGCTTGAGCCATTCTGTCTGATCCTTCAGCGACATTTTTTGAGACTGAATCAGCCATCGTAAATATCCGTTCACCCCCAGCTCTTTTCCAATATCTTTCTGCGCCCCTGCAATCAATCGTCCTTCGGTAAATCCATCCGTGTAAAGATAAAGCCGTTTATTTTTGATCGAAATTTTTCTAGCCGGGTGCAACGCACCGGGCATCACCCCCAGAGGGGGATCGGAGGGTTCTATTTTTACAATTTTTTCCCGATTCATCAAAAATGGCGGCAAATGCCCGACATTGACAAGATGGATATCACAGGTTTCCGGATTGAGCCATCCGCCGACAAAGGTAACAAACATCCCCCTTACCGCTGTTTCACACAATTCATTGTTCATCAGTTGAACAATCTGTCCAAGATCATCCACAACCTTGCACAGGCACCGAAACAGCGACACTGTCTTTGCCATAAGCAGAGCAGCGGCAGTGCCTTTTCCAGACACATCGCCCAGACAGAAACAGATAGTGCCGTCTTGCTTCATGAAATAATCGTAAAAATCGCCGGAAAGATGAAATGCCGGCAGATTAAATGCACAAACCTGATGGATCTGGTCAATATCCGGTTGAAGACTTTTTTGAATTTCCCGTGCGATGTCCAGTTCTTTTTCCAGCTTCTGGGCATATTCATCCCGTTCTTTCAGCGACCGCTGCAGCTTCCATGTCAATTCCTGATAGGAAAGATTATCCTGGACCAGCTTCCGGTTGGCCTGTTCCATGATGGTGTCAAAATCCAGTTGGTGGCCCACCCTGATTTTTAATGCGGCAGATGCCTGGGTCACCTGGTCTGGAAGACTGGACAGAAGAGATTCAACATCCGCATCATTCAGCTTGAAAATCGCTTTCGCCTGCTTTTTCAGCAGGACCAGTGCCCCGCTTTTATCATGACAGGCATAAACTGCGTTACACAGATCTGCCAGATGCATGACTCCGGAAAGTACCGACGGATTTGAACACGCTTCCGGTCTGCCTCCTGGTGTTGCAGAAAAACCGGAATGATGATCTCCGATAGCGGTTGCGTAGGCTTTTGGCAGACACCATTTCTGGGCCAAAAGAAACCCTGCCTGGTCATGGGTGGCATCAAACAGGGCTGTTTCCATTTCGCGGCGAGATTCCGGCAGGTTCGAACGCAGCAGCGGCCAGCGGTCTGCTTTTTCCGGTTCCATAAAAAACAATGCCAGCAAACCGATATCCTGAAGCATTCCCGCAGTGAACGCCTGTTCTTTCGGAGCGTTTACAAATCCTGCCAACTGCCTGGCAGCAGCTCCCCTGCGGATGGAATCCCCCCAGAAAGTATCCATGTTGAATCCAACAATTTTCTTTTTAGCCAATGCATCTTTCACGGCAAAGCACAGCACAAGATTTCGCAGGCTGTCCATTCCCAGAACCACAACCGCATCTGAAACCGTTTCAATGGATTGTCGCAGTCCCAGAAATGCAGAATTGACAAACCCCAGAAGCTGGGCTGTCAAAGACGGATTGACCGATATGAGCCGGGTCAGATTTTCCACCTGAGCGTCTTTGTTCAGAGTACATTGGATCAGACGGATGAGCTGCGCATCCGGTACTGGCAAATCTTCTGGATCCAGGTTTCTGTAAAAGGCTGCATTCATCTGTTTTGATATCCTGAATAACCGCAATATAGCGCTTTGCACACTGTCAAGGATGCCTCCGGTTGAGAAAGTTTGATTTGAGGACTATTATGTAAATAACTTTAGTCTGCAAGTCAACATCCTGACGGATAAAAAGCATCCATTTTCCCGATCTCACAGGCTTGCCAAACCTGTGAACGTATCGTATAGTATGTGATCCATTTCGCTGTTAAAAAGAGGTTTTTATGGTTAAAAAAAGTCTTGAATCCCAGATAATTGAGAGACGGCAAGCACCGCGGCTGCCGTTGCGGACAAGGGTCCAGCTGTTGAGCAAAGACGAGGCAACAGTGGCTGAATCGGAAAACCACAGCCTGACCGGCCTTTTCATAAAATCCAATTTTCCTGATACTTACCGGGTAAATGATGCGGTCACGGTTACGTTTACAGATGAAGCAGGCGCTCCGCAGACCCGTTCCGGAAAAATTGTCCGGGCCAGCCAGGATGGTATGGCGATTCACTAC
>JAABSK010000271.1 GCA_011390435.1 Desulfobacteraceae bacterium
CTGCCACCAGTTTTTGAGCTGCTGTTTCCACTTCATCCCAGGTTTCAGGCACCTTGGTGACTCCGGCTTTGGCAAACGCATCCTTGTTATACCACATCACCGGTGTGGAGGAGTTGAAGGGCATGGACAGCAGCTTACCCTCCGGGGTCTGGTAATAGGAGATTACCGCCGGTAAAAATCCTTGTTTATCCAGGGTGAACCCATGGTCGTTCATCACATCTTCGATGGGATACACCGCCCCTTCGGCCGCCATCATGGTGGCGGTCCCCACCTCGAATACCTGAACGATATGGGGCTGCTGACCGGCCCGGAAGGCTGCAATGGCAGCGGTCATGGTTTCGGTATAGTTGCCCTTGTACACCGGCACCACTTTGAATTGGGTCTGGGTGGCATTGAAATCATTGGCAATCTTTTCAGTATGCTCCCCCAGGACCCCGCCCATGGCATGCCAGAACTGGATTTCCACCACAGCGGACGCCTGGCTGGTCATCAATAACAGGACGGCCACAACCAGTCCGGCCGATTGCATCAGTCTGCGCAATTTCATAGATCTCTCCTTAAATTTTTGTTTACATGATTATGCATCAATGATGCATACAACAAAGAGAATATATCCGGACTGTATTGTAAAAATATGTTCACACTGCTAGGGTTGTATTAAAAACATAAAGGAATAAAAAATGCCCAAAAAACTCAAAGAAAAATCAGATGATCTGATAATTCAAAAGGCAAAGAACGCTTTAATTGATATCTCAGAAAAGAATGGTATTCAAATCCAAGAGATTCTTACCCCTGCCGTTGAAAAAAAACTTGATGGGCTGATCAAAGCTATACTTCAGGAACATGGATACAAAAAGCTGGTAAGCCTTGGTTTAAAACAAATTCTATAATATCAAATCAACCGGATATAATCTTTGTCTGATTTGCTGGTGGATTACCCTTCAGTGGTGCACACGGTGAGAAGAGCATTGGACCGGTCAATCAGGGCACAGATGGGTGGCGGTGGCATGCGGTCACAAAATATCTTTGCAGCGTCCACTATCCTTCCGCCCCGCACATGGGCGGCACGCCCGAATTTGGTCTGATCCAGCACCAGGTACACACAGCGGCTGTTTTCCCTGATGATCTGCCGGAGCCGAACATCTTCTTCAGAAAAATCCAGAAGTGTGCCGTCATTATCAACCCCTGCCGCACCACAGATGCCGATATCCACCTTATATGCCCTGAAAAGGGTTTCCATGCCCGATCCCAGAACATTTTTGTCTGCATTCCTGAGACGGCCGCCGGCGATGGTCACTTCAAATCCCGGGTTTGCGCTGGCCAGTATGGCAATATTCAGGTTGCAGGTGAAAATTTTCAGATGCTCATGGCCCATCAATGCCCGGGCTACAATTTCCGGGGTTGTCCCGGCACCCAGGGCCACGGAAACCCCGTTGGGAATGTGCTGGGCAACTTTTTCGGCAATGGCCTGCTTTACCGCTTCATTGGGGACCCCCCGCCACCTGCCGGCCATATCTCCTGAATGTTCAGGGCATTTTGCCCCCCCGTGGATGCGCATGGCAAAACCCTGGTTGCACAGCACCCGCAAATCCCGACGGATGGTCTGGGTGGACACATTGAAATGTTGGGCAAGCGGTTCCACATGAATGACTTTTTCCTGGAGGATCATTTCAGCTATCCGGGCCTGACGGTCCGACAGGAGCATGGTATTTTTTTGGGGAAAAGACATACTGTGGGTAGGATTCATGTGAACATTGTCCTGGTTTTTGCCATAATTCGCAACCTGTAATCTTATACGACATGTTTATTTGAATTTCGTTATGGCGATATTTGTTTTCTGTTAGTTTTCATATGAAAATATCACCCTGTCTGCATCTGTTCCTAACATTTTGATATTTCTAACAAAATTTTAATAAAACCCTAATTATTTCTTGACAAATGTCGTTGCAGCAGGTTACATCATAAAAATCATAGGCATCACCATACCGCAGGATATGTGGCTCCGGCTGGCTGAAGATTCATCTTGAATCTGTTTTTATAATTTTTTTATCAGGAGGTAATATTATGAAATTTGTTCCCAAAGGACTGACTGTAGGAAACCTGGCCATCGGTGCAGGGGTTGTACTTCTGGCCCCGGTAATAATTCCGGTTATCGGCAGCATTGCCAAACCCATTGCAAAATCCATCATCAAAGGGGCTTTGATCAGCTATGAGGGCGTAAAGGTCAGCATTGCCGAAGCCAAAGAATCCCTGGAAGATATCACAGCTGAAGCCAAAGCAGAAGTCGGCGGCGACAAGGCCGTGGAAGATTGATCTGCACGGGTGAATGACGACATGCAAAATTTACCCTGCGCAAAGGTGGTTCACCAGATGAAGGACCGCATCCGGTTCAGGATTGCATCTGTGCAGCCAGACAAAAACCAGTACTTTGCCACCCTGACATCTGTACTGGCCGATCACCTCGGCTATGGTACCATCCGGGCTAATCCTGTCACGGGGACCGTTTTGTTAAAGGATTCTGCCCTTGATTTAGATGCGGTTGCCGCAGTCGGCCGGTCGGAAAATCTTTTCAGACTCACACCAGAATCACCTGATCCACCAGCCCTGGCAACCAGACATGTCAGGACACAGGTGCACAGAATTGACGGGCTGATCCGCAATCTTACCGCCAATCACCTGGACATGTCTGGTTCGGTTTTTCTCGTGCTTGTCATCCATGCCATAAGAGAGGTCGTCCAGGGCAACCTGACAGCCCCTTCATGGTTCACCGCCCTGTGGGTTGCATCCTCACTTTATAACAGGGATTTTACAGGGCCGTTCGGAGACGGAGGCGTTCATGCCGGTGACACCGGTGATGCAGATGCCCATTGACTTTCATGCCAGGCAGGCACAACAGAACATGAAAGCCGTTAGCTTTTAGCCGTTAGCTGTTAGCCGGTAGTGCCCAGCAGGGGAAAAAATTGTAATTATTTACTGGAAGCTGATAACTGCGTATTGACGGCTTTCATCAATGAATACCTGTTATTAAAAAAGGCTGTCTGCAATGAATACCCTTACACCAGTCCATACCCGGATAAAAGGCAGGGCACGGTTCACTGTTTCAGGACTGAAGCGGTCAGAATCTTTCAAACACCTGCTGACAGACCAGCTTGCAGCAGTGGATAGCATATCCGGTATCAAAGCCAGCGCGGTTACCGGAAAAATCCTTGTTTTATATGATAGTGAAACCCCTTTAGAAACCATTACAGAAACGCTCCAGACAGCTATTCTCATCATTTCACAGCAAAAAAAAGCAGCTGCACCAGCAGAAAATAAGCCCCGCCGCCGGCAGCAGGCACCCCCCCGGCAGAAAGATGCGCCATCCAGAATGCAGAAAGTGAAGACCTGTGTTCAATCAATCCTGCGACACCGCCAGGCTGACACAGAGAACAACTGGCATGTTTTGTCCGGCCAGGATGCAGCAGCGTTCTTTCAGTCAGATATCAGGCAGGGTATCAGCCAGGAAAGTGTTTTGGACAGAAGGCACAGGTTCGGAGAAAATGTGCTGCCAAAGACCCAGTGCCGCTCCGGTCTTCAGATTTTCATGGAGCAGATGAACTCTTTGCCGGTGTACCTGCTCGGGGCCGTGGCAGGGGTATCCATTGTCATGGGTGGCATTCTGGATGCAGCCATTGTTTTCGGTGTTGTGCTGGCAAACGCCGCCATCGGATATGTGACCGAAAGCAAAGCGGAAAAAAATATCGATGCCCTGAACGATCTGGTGCATCACATGGCAGAAGTGGTGCGGGACGGCAAATCCCTGTTCCTCTCTGCTGAAGCAGTCGTACCCGGTGATATTCTGGTGCTCAAACCCGGGTCTTTTGTTCCTGCCGACAGCAGGATCATACAGGCATCTCAGCTGACCATTGATGAATCCATGCTCACCGGAGAAAGCCTTCCAGTGGAAAAGCATGCACATCCTATGAACCAGGCAGATATCCCCCTTGGTGACAGAAAGAACATGGCATACATGGGCACCTGCATCACCGGCGGCCAGGGACTTTCCATGGTCGTGGCAACCGGCCGAAATACCCAGATAGGCCGGCTCAAG
>JAABSK010000272.1 GCA_011390435.1 Desulfobacteraceae bacterium
TGACCCGCTTGATGATGGATTCAATTTTATCAGCAGCAAGGGTGACTTTATCGATAATCGACAGTACCGTGTTGATATCCCCCATGTTTTTATAGATTTTTTTGAGGGATTTCAGATAAATGTAAATACCGGACAACGGGTTGCGGATTTCATGGGCAATCCCTGCGGTCACCCGGCCAAGAGAGGTCATTTTATCCTGGATTCTTAAAAAATTTTCCACTTCTTTGGAATCCGTGATATCCATCAGGTTGGTCAGAATCGATTCTTCCCCCATATAATCGATTTTCCGGGCACTGATCGATGCCCAGCGAACCTGAGTGGCCAGATGTTTTTTTTGTGGATAATATTGAAATTCTGTTTCAATCTGCTTGATTTTGTGGGCTTTTAAATCAAGATACAGCTTTTTTACCCGTTCCCTGTCCTGATCACAGATGGTTTTGAAATCTGGTGGATCAAAGGTGTCAATGACCAGCTGATGGATTCTTTTCAACCCGGTATTTCCGTATATTTTTTGATCATTTTGAATAATCGAGATACAGTTCAAAGAGTTTTCAATCAGGGTTTCAAACCGGATCCTGCTCTTTTCCTGCTCTTTTTTGGCCAGCATTCTTGCCTGTTCAAGGTCGATCCGGCGCAGTCCTGATGCGATATCGTCTGAGATCTCCTTGACAATATTCCGTTCGGTTTCATCCATGGCCAGTTCCTGTGGAACAGACAGGACAATGAATCCGTAGTTTTTGCCTTCATGGCAGATCCGCGTTGCCATGGAGCCTCTGCCTGCGTAGTCCTTGGACAGGATGCAGTCCGGGCAGTCAATGACCGGGTCTGCCACTGAGAAAACAGACTCGGCATCCAGGGTTTTCTGGATGCAGCGGGTGAAGTTTCTTTCCTCAAGCTGCTGGTGCATTTTTTCAAAACGATGGTTAAATCCGGATTGGGCAACCATCAGAAGATTTTGTTGCTCATCCAGCAGGCCGATCCAGGCATTGTAATAGCCGCGTTTTTCCACAAGAATGTTGCAGATTCCGCTGATAAGCCGTTGTTTATTGCTTTCTGTGACCAGAAGACGTCCGACATCCCTGAATGCATGGAGGACAAGGTTGAGATGTTTGATTTTTTTTATTTCATAGTCCGTGTTCACGTCTGTCCCTGATCTCAATTAACGGGTCGCTTTTAAAATTCATTTTCACCGCATTTATAAACAATTGCAGGGGCAAAGGTCAATGAAAACAGCAGGTGAACTCGCAAGCCTGGTGCATCAGGACAGGAGCGCTTGAATTTTTTCGCAGGATCTGGTTTGCTGGAGGTATTTGAAATCAAACCCATGGTGGACCGGAGGCAGGTGTGATGTCTGAGAAAATGGAATACGCGGCATTGGCGCAATACGCTCAGGAGTTAAAATCGCAGAATGATTTTCTGCGTCAATGTTATGCTGCAATGGTTGATAACAGTATTGACGCAATTTTGCTGACAACGCCGGATGGCAAGATAATTTTTGCCAACCCAGCGGCCTGCCAGCTGTTTTTGATGACAGAACAGGAACTGATTGACGGAGGGCGTTCCCGTGTGGTGGATACAAGTGATTCCAGGCTGGCCCATGCCTTAGAGGAAAGAGAGCGTACCGGACGATTCAAAGGTGAACTGAATTTCAGGAAAAAGGATGGAACCCTTTTTCCTGCAGAGATTTCATCGGTTGTGTTTGAAGATGCCAAAGGCCGGATGATGACCAGTATGGTGATCCGGGATGTGAGTGAGCGCAAGCGGCTGATCCGGGAAATCCAGCAGACCGGCCTGCTGCTGGAGCGGGTCTATTCAAGCCTGGATGTGGCGGTGTTTGTGGTTGATCCCAGGACCCGGTGTATCATCTCCTGTAATGATGCTGCCACAAAGATATTCGGATATCCCTCAAGCCGGATGCTGGGGCAGAATACGGAATTTCTCCATGTCAGCCGGAAAACCTATCGTGAATTTGGCAGAAAACTGTCCGCAGCCATGGCAGACGAAGATATGTTTCAGATGGAATTTTCCCTGAGGAAAAAAGACGGCACGATTTTTCCGACAGAGCATACCGTCAAGACCGTCAGGGATGATGTTCATCAACCGGTTTTGCATATCAGTGTGATTCGGGATATCACCCTTGAGCATCAGTTGACCTGTGATCTGCTGAAACAGCAGAAAGATTCCCAGGCCAAGGCAGATCAGCTGGCAGAGTTGAATGCAGCACTGAATGTATTACTGGAACAGCGGGATCAGGAAAAGCGCCATTTTGAAACCCGGTTGCTGGAAAGCGTTGACGGGCTGCTTTTTCCCTATCTGGATAAAATCAGGAAAACAGGGCTTACCCCGCTTCAGAAAGAATATATCAATATCCTGGAAGCCAGTCTCAAAGAGATTGCCATGCCGTATCATCAACGCCTCATGGGGCGACTGATGCACTTGACACCCACAGAAATCAGAATTGTCAACTCGATCAAGCAGGGATATCGCATCAAAGAGATCGCCCTGAATTTAAATGTATCTCCGCGAACCATTGAGTTCCACCGGGACAATATTCGCAAAAAGCTGGGCATTAAGGGCCGGAAAATCAATTTGCGGTCATATCTGTCTTCTCTGTCATAATACGGGGGCTTATCCCCGTATTATCCCCGTATTAGTCAGGGCTTGCCCCTGAATGAACCCTTCTGGGTATAATGGACAACTGCAATACGGTTTGCAGATCCGATAGAATACCGGCAGAAACGTTTATCAACACCGCCGGTATTATGGAAACTGTCCCAGGAGGGGATTGTAGATGAGCCATATTTTGTTTGTGGATGATGAACCTCATTTTTTGACCAGTGTCCGCAGGGTATTGCGTCAAAAAAAGCAAGACTGGAACCTGCTGTTTGCCCAGACAGTTGAAACAGCTCTTGAGATCGCCAGAACCGGGCCTGTGGATACCATTGTGAGTGATATCAAGATGGCTGGAAAAAATGGATTCGATCTGCTGCAGGCCCTGCAGACAGCTGAACCGACACCCCCTGTTCCGGTGATTGTGCTGACTGGCTCCCTTGAAGCGGACTTAAAGGCCAAAACTCTTGAAATGGGGGCGTTTGACCTTCTGCATAAACCGGTGAATTATGCGGAGCTGGTTGCCCGGATCAACCATTGCCTCTGGTATAAATCCCGGTATGATGATTTGTGGGGCCAAAAGCGCTTCCTGGAAAAAGAACTGCAGGAGACTGTCCAGACTCCCGGGCTTTACGATCCTCTGACCCGTCTGCCAAACCGAAGTTTTTTTTATGAATTTATTCACCGAACCATTGAATCTGCCGCCCGGAATGAAAAGATGTTTGCCCTTGCATTCATTGACCTGGATAATTTCAGCCGGATTAACAAAAGCCTGGGGCACAATATCGGTGATGAATGTTTGAAAATTATGTCCCACAGGCTGTCCTGTATTTTGCGTGCCAGTGACTGTGTTGTCCGGATGTCTGTTGAAGATGCTGACAGTATTATCCGGATGGGTGGCGATTATTTTTGTGTCCTGCTTCAGGATTTCTGTGATAGTGCCAGGATCGGAAGGGTTGCCAAAAGACTGCTGGATGCCTTGGGCAAAAGCTGCCGCCTGGATGGGTGTGAGGTGTATCTTACCGCCAGCATCGGTATTGCTGTATACCCTGATGATGGGGATGAGGTAAATACTTTGTTTAAAAATGCTGAAGCAGCTCTGGACCATGTTAAAAAACACGGGAAAAATAATTTTGGATTTTATTCTCAGTTCATGAATACCTTTGCCAGAGAGACACTGAGCCTGGAAACCCGGCTGCGAAAAGCGGTTGAGCAAAAAGAACTGGTTGTGTATTACCAGCCGAAAATCGATCTGATCACAAATGCGGTTGTCGGTATGGAGGCCCTTGTGCGGTGGCAGACATCAGATGGGGGGTTTATTTCACCCATGACCTTTATTCCACTGGCTGAAGAAAATGGCCTTATCGCTCCCATTGGGAATTTTGTCCTCGAGACTGCCTGTGCCCAAAACAGGCTGTGGCAGAACCAAGTCGGCATGAATCAGATCCGTGTGGCTGTCAATGTTTCCGGCAGGCAGTT
>JAABSK010000273.1 GCA_011390435.1 Desulfobacteraceae bacterium
CCTGCTGTTTTGGTAAAAACAGCTTTACCGAGGACATGTGGGAACGCCTTCAGCAAAGCAGGCCATCAAAAATCGTGATGGCCTTTGACAATGATGATGCCGGAACCAAAACCACGGATAAACTTGCCCCAAAACTGGCTGAGCATGGTGTTAACGTTCATAAAGTCCAGCTTCCGAAGGATACGGATATCAATGATTATGTATGCAGACTCTATGAAAAAAACGCCAATAAGCCAGAAACCGTTACACATATCCTTGAAGGCTTTTTAAAAGATGCCCCTGTGATCCTGCGTGCATCATCAACAGATACTAGTATTAATTCTTTAGCAGCTAAAGAAGAAATCAATACAGCCCTGCCGGAGGTCTTCGAAACTTCCGGCACTGTCTTACAATCCAGGGCCATTGATCTGGCAGTTAAAGAAAAAAGCCCTGACAGTCCGGCAGGTTTATCCGGTGACACTGTGCCGGACGCTTCAGCAGTTATAAAAGCACAGCGAAAAGGCGAAGACATAGAAATCACCATGGGTGACCGCGTTTACCGGGTGCGCGGCTTATCTAAAAATCAAACTTTTGACGTGATGAAAGTCAATATCCGGGTCATGCAAAACGGAAAATACCATATTGATACGCTTGATTTATACAACGCCAGACACAGGACAGCCTTTTTTAATTTAGCTGCCCAGGAGCTGCAATTAAAACCGGAAATCATCAAAAAAGACCTGGGCAGAGTGCTGCTAAAACTGGAAGAATTGCAGGATGAACAGATCGGCAAAAGCCTTGATATCAAAGAAAAACAAAACCACCTCATGACGGAAACAGAAAAAGACCAGGCACTGTCACTGTTAAAAAGTCCTGATCTGATAGACCGGATTTTAAAAGATTTTGACAGGTTCGGCATTGTGGGCGAAGCCACAAACAAGCTTACCGGCTTTTTAGCTGCTGTCTCCCGTAAGCTGGATAAACCTCTTGCTGTGGTGATCCAGAGTTCCAGTGCATCCGGTAAATCAACACTCATGGAGGCGATATTATCCATGATCCCTGAAGAAGATAAAATCCAGTACTCTGCCATGACCGGCCAGTCTCTTTTTTATTTAGGTGAAAAAGACATCAAACATAAAATCCTTGCTATTGTTGAAGAAGAGGGAGCAAAGAACGCTGAATACGCCCTGAAGCTGCTTCAAAGTGAAGGCAGGCTGACCATTGCCAGCACCGGCAAAGACGGAACCACCGGCGAAATGGTAACAAAAGAATACAAGGTTGAAGGCCCGGTCATGATTTTAACTACAACAACCGCCATTGATATTGATGAAGAACTTTTAAACCGCTGTCTGATCCTCACGGTTGACGAAAGTAGAAAGCAGACACAGGCCATCCACCAAATGCAACGGGAATCAGAAACCCTAAACGGCCTGAAACAAAAGCTTGAACAGGGCAAACAAATGACCTTGCAGCAGAACGCCCAGAGGCTTTTAAAATCAACCTACGTGGTCAATCCTTTTGCAAATGAACTGACCTTTCTGGATGATAAAACCCGGACACGAAGAGACCACAAAAAGTATCAGATGCTGATTAAAACCATTACCTTTCTGTATCAGTATCAACGGCCGGTAAAAACGCTCTCCCATAATGGCAGTTCAATCCATTACATCGAAACCACCCTTGATGATATCCGGCTTGCAAACCAGTTGACCCATGAAGTTTTAGGCAGATCACTTGATGAGTTGCCCCCGCAAACCCGGAAGCTGTTAATCATGATCGATGTCATGGTGACGAAAACCTGCCGGGAAAAAGGCATAGACCGGGAAGATTATCGCTTTACCCGAAGAACCATCAGAGAATACACCGGCTGGGGAAATACTCAGTTAAAAGTGCATTTACACCGGCTGGAAGAGTTTGAGTATTTGCTTATTCATCATGGTGGCCGGGGAAAACAGATTGTTTATGAGCTTGTCTATAATGGCGAAGGCAAAGACGGTTCAGCTTTTTTACCCGGCCTTCTTGAAGTAGATAAACTTGATCATAAGAACGGGTACGACTCTAACCGGTCGGGGGTAAATGAATACCTGTCGGTATCAGGTCGGCCTCAAGTCGGTACGGTGTCGGCAGAGTGTCGGGTTTAAATATCAGCCAAAACGCCTGTCAATAAACAGATTGCAGAAAACAGAGCAAAAAGTGGTAAAAATGAACAAGCAGGGGCTATGTCAAAATAGTAATCGTATCATAGCCCCATTTTTTTCTTTAGCCGCCTTTTCCTGTTTAAGAGCAAGTAACGGAGATTGAAACACCATGCCGAAAAAAGGACAGAAAAGTGTAAAAAAAATACCAGGAAACCCAAACGATCCCTATGGCTTTGTGGTGCTGACAGAAAACTTCCTTGAATGGATGAAGATCAAAAACTACTCAGAGCGAACCATTGAAAACAGAAAAAATTATCTGATCTATTTTATCCGCTGGTGTGACGAACGAGGGCTGACACAACCCAAAGAAATCACAATCCCGATTGTTGAACGGTATCAGCGTTATCTGCATTATTACCGGAAAAAAGACGGTGATCCGTTAAGTATAAGAAGTCAACATATCCGCCTTACATCCATTCGATCCTGGTTTAAATGGCTGGCAAAAAACAATCTGATACTTTACAACCCGGTTGCCGATATAGATTTACCAAGGCTTGAAAGCAGATTACCCAAACATGTACTGACCGAACGGGAAACAGAACAGGTCATCAATCAGCCTGATGTCAGTGAACCTTTAGGTGTCCGTGACCGGGCAATTTTAGAGGTTCTGTACTCAACCGGCATCCGCAGAATGGAAGTAATCAATCTGAAACTCCATGATGTGGATGAAGACCGGGGAACCCTGATGGTCAGACTTGGCAAAGGCAAAAAAGACAGAATGGTGCCGGTTGGCGAACGTGCTCTTGCATGGATCAGAAAATACACCCACGACGTTCGGCCGGATTTGGTAGTTGACCCGGACGACGGAACCCTGTTTTTAACCACCTACGCAGAACCGTTTACCCGAAACCGAATGACACAGCTTGTCAGAAACTACGTTGATGCTGCCAATATCGGCAAGAAAGGTTCCTGTCATCTGTTCCGGCATTCCATGGCAACTGCCATGCTTGAAAACGGTGCAGACATCCGTTTTATCCAGCAAATGCTCGGCCATGCGAGGCTTGATACCACCCAGATTTATACCCAGGTATCGATCCGCATGTTAAAAGAGATCCACTCCATAACCCATCCAACTGCAAAGCTAACCCGGAAGAAAAACACCACTGAATAAAAAAAACAGGCAGCTAAAGAAAAAAGTATCGTCCTATCATTTTCTTTTTTAGCTGCTTTTTTGTCTGTAAAGACTTGTTATTACGCTTTTAACGTGGTAATTAGATTGACATTTTACGGGGTCTTTTACATGTGGATATGATTGCCGGGATGGTTTGTTTAATGAAAAACCGCATCTGGGGCTATCAGGATTTTTTGCCGGATTTGCGCCCGGGCTGAGGGTGATTTTAATCAATAATTACGCCGGGGTATCACCCGGTTTTGCTACGATTATGCGTCTGACTCCTCCCTTGCCTCAAAGAATGCAATACAGCTATTTAATAAGGGCCCATTAACAAACGTTGGCAGAGCTCTTACAAAGCATCCAAATATAATTGGTGAATCTGGTAATGTGGTTCAAAAATTAGGCGGAGCTGCCAATGTTAACAAAGCTGCCGCAGAGGCATTACAAAACATAATGCAAAATGGGACTATGACAACCAAGGTGACTAGAGCCTTTGGGCCAGTAATCGAGTATAAAATGCCAAACGGACTAGGCGCCAGATTTAGCGAAACAACTGGAGATTTTATTGGATTCTTAGGGAGAGGGTTATAAACTATGAACTACGAATCATATATAGAAAAAACAAAACTGATAAATGAGATTGAATCTGCCAGTACGACGGGAGATATTGATTATGAAGGTACTGCTCTGGAAATAAGTGATAAAAATGGCGAAGAGCTTTTCCATATAGTTATTGATAAAAACGGAGAAATGCAGATCCTTTTTTTTTCTTCTAATAATAATTATAGGATGCCTAT
>JAABSK010000027.1 GCA_011390435.1 Desulfobacteraceae bacterium
TCATCAACTCCCTGCCCGACAGGTACCACACCCCTTTAGGGCGCATGTTCAAAGATGGACAGGAGCTGAGCATTGGCCAATGGCAGATGCTGGCCATCAGCCGGGCGTTCTTCAGGGATGCCGGTCTTGTTGTCCTGGACGAGCCATCCAGTGCCCTTGACCCAAAGGCTGAGGCAGCAGTCTTTTCAAAACTCAGACAGTTGATCGACAAAAAAAGCGCCCTGATCATCAGTCATCGGTATTCAAGCGTTAAAATGGCAGACCGGATACTGGTTCTGGACAACGGACAGATTATTGAACAGGGCTCTCATAAAGAACTGATGGCACAAAACGGAAAATATGCATCCTTGTATACTGCACAGGCAAAAATCTATTCCACTGAAACATGACAATTATTGCCGGAATATTGCCGTTTGTTGTCCTGTTTTTGTTTTTTCGCTTGAATCGATTTGATTTCACCGTATAATAAATCCACATTCACAGAGGATCGGCATCAAAGAACCTGATGCCATTGGAGATGATTGATTGAAAAAAAGAAACTGCATCCGGTTCTCCATTCCGGGGACCACCTTGTATTATAAAAAAAAACCAGGGCTTTTATTTAAAAGCGATTACCCGGATCAATACTTCCCTGTTCTCAACATGAGCCGGGGCGGCGCGCTTTTTTTATGCAATGAACGCCTTGAGGCCGGTAAACCCATTATCATCAAATTACAGATCCCCGGAACAAAAGAGACGCCGGAAATTTTTGCAAATGTCCGCTGGATCTCAAAAAACCCTGAAGCAAGCTATCAATACAGGACCGGTATTGAATTCAATTCCTATGGGGACAAAAAAAACCAGAACCCTGAAACCGTTCTGGCGCTGCTCAGATCCCTTGAGTAATAAAGCAGTTCTGGCACACAACTTGCTGTATTCATTTACAACAATACACACGGTTAACTGGAGACTCGAAATGAAAAAAAGACACATGATTTACATACTCATCACCGGCCTGGTCCTGATGGGATCCACAGGATACGCAGAAGAAAATCAATCCAACCTGTGGGAGACAGAATTTGTGACCGCCCTTCAAGAAGGTAAGGCTGCGGCATCTGATTCTTCAGAAGGGTTGGCTTACACCCCGGCACAGGAAACCGTCCTGGAAGAGGCCATCAAAAAAGCCATGGAGATGAAAGCCCCCCCATGCGAAGCCATGAAAATCGCGGTTGACCTTAAATACAGCCCCTATTCCACGATCCGGAATATTTTTGGATATGGCGGCCAGGTGGATCTGAACCAGCTGTGCGGATGTGCAACAGAGACCGGCATCAGCAAAGAGATCATTGCTCAGGCAGCTGCCCAGGCAGTCACCCCGCTGGGAACCCCTGTTTTCAGCCGGGATGAAATCACCCAGGCCCAGTGCCTCACCGGCCTGGGATACACGCCTTATGCCAGTGATACTCCCAGAATTGACCCGGACCCCAAACCCAGACCCATATCAGTTTCATCCCCTGGTGCCTGATAAAATAAAAATGTGACTCCGATAAAAGAAAAGCCCTGACAGCAAACACTGAAGGGCTTTTTTTTATTGACAAGATCACCGGGTAAATACTAAGGTCCGTTTCAGATATTCCATACGCAAAATATGCATCTTTTATGCATTTTTTTTATCCGCCATCAGGAGCGTCACCATGAGATATAAGACCGTTTATATCCAATTCATCTGTTTGATTTTTTTTCTGTTTCTTTTCTCCCACGCTGCCCTGTGTGCTGAACAGCCGCCTGTCGGACAATCTGAACAAGTGCCTGTTGGTCAGCCTGAAGGCCGCGTCGTGGAACCGGAAGATGGTATCTCCGCAGATATCTTTGGAAAACAAGGGGGGAATTTTCACCCGTTTTTACTGTTTCAGGAAGTTTACACCAGCAACGTTTTTGCCACCCGCAGCAACACCAAAGATGATTTTATCACAACCATTGCCCCTGGTATCTGGCTGGCCTTTCCTGCCAACCGGGAACGTCTGCTCAAAATGGGCACCACCACCACAGCTCCCGGAGGGTTGCAGCTCAGCCGCATCAAGCCGGAAGCCACACGGCGATACCAGACCTATTTTTTATACTCACCGGAATTTGTTCTCCACGGGAATCATTCACGGCATGATCATGTCAACCACAAAGTTGAAGCTTTGTTTCAATATAATTTGAATTCCGGCCTGTCTTTTGATCTGATTGATCTATTCAATGATCAGGAAGAGATTGCCGGTAACGGCATTACAGATACCCTTTACCGCCACCAGGACAATCTGCTGGATTTTATCACAGCCTACACCACCCCTTCCGGAAAACTGAAGCTGCAGTTCACCTATTCCAATTATGATCTGGACTACAAAGACCAGGCAGTTGATTATCGGGACAGAAACGACAATGCAGGCTCTTTTTCCGCTTTTTATCAGTTCTGGCCAAAGACATCACTGTTTCTGGAGTACGGGTATGCAGACATTGACTTTGACAACGGCATCACAAACGACAGTGTGGAAAACCGATTCTACTCAGGTGTCACCTGGGATATCACCGCAAAAACCAGGGGAACACTCAAACTGGGATACATTGACAAGGATTTTGAGCTGGCCACAGCCAAAGATGAGGATGCGGTATCCCTGGAGCTGCAGACCCAGCACAATTTAACACCCAAACGCATGCTCATGGTGAACGGATATCGAAAGTTTCACGAATCTGACCTTGCATCAGCCTCAAGTTACCTGTCAACCGGCATTGATATCGGACTGATGCAGCGGTTTACAGAAAAATGGTCCGGAACCCTCAATGCCCTGTATGAAAGAAATGCCTACAACGATTTCAACCGGGATGACGACCTGTTTGGTATCGGCCCTGCCCTGCGGTTTGAGGCCAAACGCTGGCTTATCTTTGATCTGGGCTATCAGTTTTTCACCAATGATTCCACCATCAGCGTTTATGACTATGATGTTCACCAGATTTTTTTCCGTGTAAACCTGTCCATGTGATCCGATGAAGCCAATGATTTCCAGAATAATGTGCGTGTTCATACTTCTGATCCTGCCGCTGAGTGTTTTTGCTGATGAATACCTGGTCGGTGAAGGAGATGTACTGAATGTCAATGTTTATGAAAATGAAGATCTGTCCACAACTGTCAGGGTCAGCTCAGACGGAACTGTCCGCATCCCGCTTCTGGGCGAAGTCCAGGTAGACAACCTCAGTGTGTCCCAGGTGTCTGCTAAAATCGAACGATTGCTGGCAGATGGCTATCTGATCGACCCCCAGGTCGATGTATTCATCTCTGAGCACAGAAGCAAGAATGCCATTATACTGGGCCAGATCAAAAACCCGGGGCAATACGAACTCAGGGGGCGTGTCAGCTTTCTGGAGTTTATTTCCACTGCCGGCGGATTAAAAGAAGATGCCGGAGACAGTGCCACCATCAAGCGGGTTTCCGATGATGGACAGGACAAAAAACAGATTGTCATTGATCTGCATGAGCTGATCAAGAAAGGCAATGCCAGCCTGAACATGATCATTCAGGACAATGACAGCATCTATATTCCAAAGGCCAAAACCTATTATGTCTCCGGCGAAGTCCAGAAGCCGGATTCATACAAATATGAACCTGACCTGACCGTGATCAAAGCCATCACCAAGGCTGGGGGATTTTCCAAAATTGCCGCCAAAAACAAGGTGAGAATCATCAGAACAGTTAATGGTGAAAAGCGTATCTTTGAAAATGTCAACATGGATCAACCCATTTTAGCGGATGATGTGATTGTGGTCCCGGAAAGTTTTTTTTAATCATGAATGAAAAAGAAATCCACCTGAGAGACTACTTCAGGATTGTAACCAAACGAAAAAGTACCATCCTCACTTTTCTTGTGGTCACCTTTGTTCTTGTGGTGATCGCAACGTTCACTGCCACGCCGCTGTATCTGGCGGTAACGCAGGTGATCATTGAAAAGAATACATCTGATCCGCTCTCCAGCAGGTATCAGTATGCTGCCTATGACCCTGAGTTTCTGGAAACCCAGTATCAGCTGATCAAAAGTGCGTCTGTGATTCAAAAAGTTGTCAAAACCCTTGATCCGGAAAAAACATATGATACCTTTTTTGCGCAAAAAGAGGAATCCACTTCCTATCTGCATCTGCTGAGCAGCTGGATCAAACGCCAGGTGTCCGGATTCAAGGAATCCATCGGCATGGAACCATTCGGGTCTGTGTCAAACGATACCGTACAAAAAACCATTCCTGAATCACTCCGCCAGCCACTGACAAAAGCACAGAAACTTGAACGGATCATCAAAAACGGCATTTCCATTTCACCGGTGGCCAATTCACGGGTGGTCCAGATCGGTTTTATTTCTGACAATCCGGCCATCTCCATGCGGGTGGCCAACACCGTTGCCCAGGCATACATTGATGAGCTGGTGGACATGCAGATGGAAGTGGCCGGTTACAGCATCGGGTGGATGACCAAAAAAGCGGAAGTTCAGCGAATGAAACTTGAAGAGTCTGAACAGGCCCTGCACGACTATAAGAAACAGCATGATATCATCACCATTGAGGATCGCCTCACCATCCTTCCGGAACGGCTGGCTGACCTGTCCAAAAACCTCACCAGTGCCCAGACCCAGGTAAAGGAACTTTTTGCCGTTTACAACCAGGTCCGCGGCAAAACCAGAAGAGAGCTGGAAACCATTCCGGTTATTGTTGAAAATGCATCCGTGGATAACATCAACCAGATGATTCTGGTGACAGAGCAGAAAATTTCCGAGCTCTCAAAAAAATATGGTCCCAAACATCCCAGAATGATCACCGCCTCAAATGAACTGGAAAGTCTTAAAAGAAAAAAAGCGGAAGCGCTGAACGATGCGGTCAAAACCATTGAAAACGCGTATCTGCTTGCCAGGCAGAACGAAAGGGATTTAACCGAGCTTTTTGAACAGACAAAATTCACCGCAGCCCAGCTGGGCGAAAAATCCATCCAGCTGGGGATTCTCACACGCAATGTTGAAACAAACCGATACCTGTATGATGCCCTGGTCAAACAAATGAAAGAAAAAGATATCACCGAACAGAGCCAGAGCGTCAATGTATGGGTTATTGAAGAAGCCACGCTGCCGGAGATTCCTGCAAAACCGCAGAAAAAGCGCAATCTCCTGTTAGGCCTTGTGTTCGGCCTCTTTGGCGGTGTCGGCCTGGCTTTTTTCCTGGAATATCTGGACAACACAGTCAAAACCCCTGAAGATGTGGAAGAGCGCTTCGATATTCCGGTGATCAGTACGATTGATCTGCTGAAAACCAAGGATCAGACCATTGTGGAAAATGTTCTGAACGAGCCGTCATCTCTCATTGCTGAAAGCTTTAAAGCCCTGAGAACATCTATTTTCCTCTCTTCAGCAGACAAGCCGCCCCGAACGCTTCTGGTCACCAGCATGATTCCCGGAGAAGGCAAGTCTTCGGTTGCCGCATGCCTGTGTGCCAGTATCGCACAGACAGGGAAACGGGTTCTTTTGATTGACGCGGATATGCGCCGGCCGGTTCAGCACAGGAATTTTCCATGCGACACGGCAAACGGCCTGAGCACGATTCTGGCCGGAATATCCCAGACAGCGGATACCATTCACCCCAACATCATTGAAAACCTTGATCTGATCCCGGCAGGCCCGGTTCCGCCCAATCCGTCAGAACTGCTCAGTTCCAGAAAAATGGAGCAGTTGATCACAGAACTGTCCAGTCGCTATGACATGCTGATCGTGGACTCTCCTCCCCTTGCCAGTGTCACCGATCCTGTGATCCTCAGCCAGCGGACAGACGGGATCATCATTGTCACCTGGGCGGGAAAAACCACCTATGAGATGCTGGGCAAGGGCCTGAAACAGCTTTCCGACGTCAAGGCCCCGTTTACCGGACTGGTTCTGAACCGGTTTAATGCAAAGAAAAGCGGCTATTATTACAACTACGGCGACTATTATTATTCCTCGGAATCCTGATTCCATGTCACTGAAATTGTCCAGACTGCTGTTTTTCTTTGTACTGATTTTTTCACCACTGGCCTTTGGCACCACAGAACCCTGGTCCTACGCCATTATGGAAATCAGTGCCGGGCTGGCCTGCCTGCTCTTTTTTTTCAGTCTGATCAAACATCAGCAGGACCTGCATCAGGTGCCAGGCCTCCTGCCGCTGGCCCTTTTTCTGCTGTATCTTCTTTTCGGGCTGGTTCCGCTGCCCCCTTTCATTGTTGAGCTGATCTCCCCAAATGCGTTTAAAATTCACCAGATCACCCATTCGCTGACTGACCATCCATCCTGGATGACCCTTTCGCTGAACCCGAAAGCCACTCTGTCTGAATTTTTCCGATACACCACCTATGTCATGTTTTATGTTCTGACAATTCAATTGCTGAAAAGCAAAACCATGCTGAAAGCCACCGCTCTGACAATCGCTGTGTTCGGCGGACTGCTGGCCTTTTCATCCATTCTGCAGTTTTATCTGACCGACGATATGGCGCTCTGGTTCCGCCACTCACCTGTAAACTCCATTGTGGTGGGGCCGTATGCCAATCACAACCATTATGCCGGGTTGATGGAAATGATATTCCCCGTGGTTCTGGGCCTTTTCCTCTTTTATCGTCCCAGAATCGGCAACACCTCGATTATCAGAGGGATTGCTGAAATATTCAACCAGGAAAAGGCCAATATCCACATTTTGATCGGAACATCAGCACTGCTGATTCTCATTTCCATCTTTGTGAGCCTGTCCCGCGGCGCCATGATCAGCACCTGCCTGTCCCTGGTTGTGTTCACCTGTTTTCTGATGCAGCGGAAAATCAGCAGGGGAAACTCCACCATGCTGATTGCCGTCATCATTCTGGCAGTCCTTTGTATCGGCTGGTTTGGATGGGACCAGATCTTTGAGCGGTTTGCGCGGCTGAAAAACGCCCAGGGTGTAATTTATGAATATCGTCTGGACTTCTGGAAAGACACCATCAATATTATCCGCGATTATGGGTTGACCGGCTCAGGCTTCGGGACCTATTCAAGTATTTATCCGCTGTACGCAACAATCAGCAGCCAGCTGCTGTTAACCCATGCCCACAATGATTATTTGGAACTGCTTGCCGAAGGCGGCATGATCGGCTTTTCACTTGTGGCAGCCTTTTTTATCAGTTTTTTTTACAAAACCCACACCGTATTTACCAGGCGGCGGGATGCGTTCTGCATCTACCTGTATATCGGATGCATCAGTGCCATCAGTGCCATTCTGTTCCACAGTTTTACCGATTTTAACCTGCACATCGGCGCCAATGGCCTGTGGTTTTTCTTTCTGGCCGGAACAGCTGTCTGCGCAGCCAACACCGGTGTGCATGGAAAAGAAATCCAGACCCGTCTGCCAAAAATTTCATCTTTTCCCAGAAAGATGACCGGCACAATGATAGCCCTGGGGTTTGTCCTGCTGGTCAGTCTCTACAATTTTTCCAACCTGATGGGCATCCTGTACTATTCCACTGTTGACGATTATGCCATCAGCGCAGACACGCCATTGACAGATCTTGAAAAAATCGACCGGATTTCTGCGCTTGCCTCCCGGTTTGATCCGCTCACAGCCTCGTATGTATTCAAAAGTGCGAATGCCGCATGGTTTTCAGGCGATATTGAAACTGCAAAGGATCTTTTTTACAAGGCCATCCGCCTTGACCCCCTGAACGCCAGATATTTAAACCGGCTGGCCATGTTTCATGACCAGACAGAGCAATGGGCCAAAACCCGCCTGGCATTTCAGGCCGCCACCCTGTATGACCGCACCAGTCCGGAATATGCGTTTCAGTTCGGGATTTGGCTTCTGGCGCAAAAAGAGATGGAAGCAGGGCTGAATCAGCTTAAAAAAACACTGGAACTGGATGAAAGTTATTTTTCAAAAGCAATGACCGCCATGGTTGTGGCTGGCGTTTCAACGTCAGATATGGAAAACACCATTCCGGATCTTCCCGGACCTGCCATTGAATATGCACATTTCCTGGCGCAAACCGGGGATCTATCAACAGCCATATCAAACTATATGGCTGCCCTTGACACCATTGACGCCACCTACAAAAATCCACCCGCTTCTGACAGACCGCTTCAGAATCGCATCCGGTATCTCTATTACAAAATTTTCAGATTTTTTATCGCCCGCAACGATATCAAGAATGCCATGCACGTAATGGAACGCGCTGAAATAAAGCTTCCCATGGACGCGGCAGTCAAAGTGAGCATTGGGGATTTATATCTGCAGCAAGGGATCCAGTACAAAGCACTGGACAAATACCAGCATGCCCTTTTGCTGGATCCTGGAAACAAAAAAGCCCTTCACATGATCCGGAAAATCAATCCGTAATATGTTGTTCAGCAAACTGTGCCATGACCTCGTGAATTTTTTGAGGCGGAGAGATGGTAAAATAATTTTCAGCCACCACATGGCCGATCTCGTGGGCCACCACACGAAGCCTGGCATTGTTGGCTGAAAAAAACACCTGGTTTTGTGTTGGAGAATAAAAGGCAATATAGTTCACATCCATATGATACAGGCGTTTGAATTCCTGTTTGACACCGGCAGTATCCGGGTGGATGACAATGGAAAACTGCAGATCTGCAGGATACATATCCAGAACACTCATCACTTTTTCAACAATATAATCAATTTTGACAATGACCTCGTCTGCAACGGTATTCCCTCTGTTTTTGGGAAGCCTTGATTGCAGGCGCCCCATATAAAGTTCATGGTTAAACGCCCGTAAATCATCATCTGAAAAATAGGTAATGGTTGTGTACCGTGACGTCAGATCCGCAGCAGGGACGCTGGACGAAAACAACAGCACCATGACGGCAAGCACACAGCCGTATCGGGTGATGGACCACGTCATCTGGCCATCACCTATAATTTTTCCCTGGAAAAATGGTAATCATTGATCATGGTCTGGATATTCTGCTGGCTGTCCAGAATTTCATCCAAAAGCGACAGGCAGTCATCAACCGCTGGATCTGCTTTTTCCAAAAACCGCTTCAATTTCATGGAAGCCGCATCAATATCGCCATTAAACTGTTCGATCATGACCAATTTTTCTGAAAGCATAAAATTGAATGCATTGATTTTCTGTGCCAGCTCTTTTCCCTCGTCTTTCTTTCGCAAAACAATCTTTCCGGTCAGATCCCCTTCAATCATTCTGTCCAGAGTTTTTTCAAACCGGTAGAAAGGACCGGCCACCCGGTGGGTCATCAGCAGTGTCACCAGCACGACAATACCGCCGCCAACCACAATAAACAGCCACTGAGTGCTCAGCATCTTCTTGAACAAAATTTCCGGAGTCACCCCCAGCTGGAGATGATAATTATCATAGACAATGGACAGGGTGTTGGAAGAAAAAAAACTGAACACCCCGATAAAAAGCAGACTTCCAATGGCAGCCAGAACAAAATAATTAAAAATATACCGTCCCTGAAACTCCTTGTTAATGAAATAATTCCGGCGCTTATAATGGGTGTTGTGGGTCATTTTTTCCTCCAGATTTCTGCAGATTTTCTGATCTGATCTGTCCATTGATCCAGCAAGTGTTCCTTTTTTTTATTTTGAAGAAACAACGATACCTGCTTGATATCAAATGTCTCCTGAAGATCCTTGTCTTGAAGATCCAGCCGTTTTTTCATATCCTCCAGCACATAAACAAAAACGCCCATGTTATCGACATGCGGCCGGGACGGCTTGCCCTGTTCAAGACTCATCACCCGGAACTTCACGTCATCTGACAAATCAATAAAATCAGACGTCAGTGTCTCCACGCTTTCATTGGTTTTTTCCCTGGCATCCGTTAATGTCGGATAACTGAAGCGGGTAAGGGAAACAGTATACGCCATAAAATTACGATATTTTTCTATTTCATCGTCTGTAACATCCACAACAAGTGAATCAAGCTTCCGGTCGACCAGTATTTTAATCAAAGACTGCTCGTAAAAATTCTCCACAGACTGCCGAAAACTTTCTTCAGCATTGATTTTCATTTTCAGGGCTTCCTGAATCAGCAGCTGTTTTTCAATGACCGATTCCACAAACTGATCCTGAGTCATGTATGATGGCTTTCTGTCCAGCATCCGCTGGAATTCGTCTTCAGAAATGATCCGGTCATTGACAGACAGAAACGGTTTCGAGATCTCGATACGGGTATCAAAAATCCCATAAGCCGCAAGAGCGCTGAACACGATCACAATGGCGATAACATAATAGATATACTTCATTTTCATCCACCTTCCGGATAAATTTGGATTCCATGGAATCTGTGTTTCCAGGTCCTGTTATGGGTCAACAATCAGGCGGCCGGTATTTTTTTCCACCTGAATGCTTCGATCATCATACAGTCGCTGCATATGATAATCCTTTACATTGGTGATTTCAAGTTCCGGCAGGCCATTTGCCTTCAACCACTCACGGATCAGGGGCAGTTGTTCCGGGTCCTGTGCCCGTGCCGTGAAGATTTTGACCCGGATATCATTGTTAATCATTTTTTTCACCAGTGCCATCATCGCAGGGACAGGTTCACCAATGGTCTCAATGGTACTGGACAGATCCCAGTGAGCCAGGGTTCCGTCCAGATCCACGCCTGTCCAGGCTCTGGGCAGCGCATCCGCTCGATCCTTAACTTCTCCTGCCGGTGTTTGAACCGGTACCGGTCCGCTGGAGTGAATCGAATACTCCTTTGATGCCTCTTCCTTTACTTTTTTAAAATATTTTTTTATTGAATTCAGCATATCCAATTATATAGTATAGTCGTTCAGGAGAACACAAATAAAAAGGAAATTGTTTTGAAAAAAGTCTGCGTGCTCATTTTGTTGATCCTGGCCTGTCTGAACGTATCTGCCGGCGCAGAATCGGAAAAAACACTGTTTGACGACGGTGTTCGATTGTTCAAGCAGGAGAAGTATGAACAGGCTCTCAAAGCCTTCACCCGGCTGATCGAACTCAATCCACAGCATGCAGATGCTTATAAAAACCGCGGTGTGACCTACATGAAACAGGAAAAATTCGATGAAGCCATCTCGGATTTCCAAAAAGCAAAGCAGTTGTTTCCTGAACTCAGGGGTCTTTACAGCAATCTGGGGGTTGCCTGGTATTACAAAAAGAATTTTGAAAAAGCCATTGAAAGCTATGACATGGAGATTGCCATGGCTCCAAACAACCATATTGCTTATTTTAACAGGGCCTTGTGTCTGGCAGAGCTGGACAGACCCCGTGAGGCCCTTGAGGATTTGAAAAGAACCCTGGAACTCCAGCCGGATTTTTACTGGGCCATCTGCTACAAGGCGGATATCCTGGCACAGTCAGGTGATCATGACGCTGCCATTGCCACCTATGAGGAAGCTATCAGCCAGAATCCCGACATCGCCTATGCCAGGGAAAAACTGGCCAGCCTGAAAAAACAAGCGACATCAGATACACCGGAGATATCATCGCCGGCATTTGAAATTCAGGTGGGTGCCTTTCTCAATCAGACAAACGCCCTCCGGATGAAAAAACGCCTCACCACCAAGGGATTTTCCGCACGGGTCCTGACCCTGGCAGATACCAAAAACCGTGACTGGTATCTGGTCAGATCCGGGAACTATCATGACGAAGCTGCTGCACAGGCGGCAGCAGCTTCCGTGAAACAGGATCTGGGAATCACTCCGGTCATACGGCCATATGGCACCTGGTAACCTGGCCCGTTTTATCAGACAGAAAACCGGATGTTCAATATATCCCCGTCAGAAACCTGGTAGTCTTTTCCTTCAACATAAATTTTTCCGGTCTTTTTCAGCTCAGCCTCGCTGCCTGCCGCAACCAGTTCATCATATTTGAAGACCTCTGCCCGGATAAATCCGCGTTCCAGATCCGAATGAATCACACCGGCGGCTCTTGGTGCGCTGGCACCATTTCGCACCAGCCACTGACGGACTTCATCCTTTCCCACGGTGAAAAAAGAAATCAGATTCAAAGATTTCAGGCAGGCTTTTGTCAAATTCTCCAGTGCCGTACTGGTGATGCCCAGATCCTCAAGAAATTCTGCTTTTTCTTCCGGCGTGTCAAGCATGGCAATTTCAGCCTCCACCTTGGCGGAGACCAGCATCACTTCCATGTCCAGCTTGTCGCAGCCTGCCTTGAATTCAGACAGCAGGTCGGTATTGCCAAGGTCCGCTTCAGATACATTCACGGCAATAAGCAGTTTTTTACGGGTAATAAACGGATAACTGCGGATCATCTTTTCCTCTTCTTCACTCAGATGGGTCAATCGCAGAGGCTGCTCCGTTTCCAGAACCTGCTTCAGCCGGTTCATCAGGTCCAGCTCTTTTTGATGGGTTTCATCCTTGATTTTCTTGACCATTGCTTCAAGGCGCTCGATACGTTTTTCAGCAAAAATCTGATCATGCATAATCAACTCTGAATTCACCATCTCAAAATCCCGGAATGCATCTACTGATCCCTGGGCATGGTAGACAGCCTCATCTTCAAAAGCCCGGACCACGTGGCAGATGGCATCCATATCCGCAATATCCTTGAAAATATCACCGGCTGAGATGGTCTCGGCCTCCATTTTCGGCAGCAGGACAAGATCGATTCTGGCACGGACATTTTTTTTCGGTGCGTACATTTCCACCAGATGATTAAACCGGGAATCCAGAATATCTGCTGTACCAGGAACCGGCTTTAATGCCTTTGACGGCTCTGTAATTTCTTTTCCTGTCAAAATCTGAAACAGTGTTTTTTTGCCTGTCTGGGGCAGGCCAATGATTCCAACCTTCATGGGAGTGTTTATATCCTTCTTTAAATTAAGCTTTTACAAGATAAAAAAAATCATATATCAAATCTTTTCAGAATGATACAGAGCAAACAAGGAGCCGACATGCCGGAAACCTCATATACGCCGCCTTTTCTAATGAAAAACGGCCATGTCCAGACCATTTTTCCATCCCTCTTCAGGCGAATTGATGATGTCTGCTACAAAAGAGAACGCATCCGCACTGCTGATGATGACTTTCTGGATCTTGACTGGTCCACGCAGAACCATTCAAAACTGGCCATTTTGTCCCATGGTCTTGAAGGATGCAGCAGCCGGTCCTATATCAAGGGGATGGCCAGCGCACTGAATGATAACGGATGGGATGCACTGGCATGGAACTACAGATCCTGCAGCGGCGAGCCCAACCACCAGCTTCGCTCTTACCACAACGGGGTAACCGATGACCTGGCCTGGGTCATTGACCATGCCGGAAAAAAGCGGCCTTATCAACAGATTGCACTGATTGGATTCAGTCTGGGCGGCAACCTGACCCTGCTGCATATCGGACGGGAAACTCCGAATCCAATGATCTCAAAAGCAGTGGTATTCTCCGTTCCCTGTGATCTGGCCTCAAGTGCACAAACCCTGGCCAAACCAGCCAACGTCCTGTACATGAAACGGTTTTTAAAAATGCTCCATCAGAAGGTCAGGGAAAAAAAGCAACTCATGCCGGAACGGATTGATGATACTGGATTTGATCAGATCAAAAATTTCAAGGACTTTGATGACCGGTATACTGCTCCGATCCATGGATTTACCGATGCCCGGGATTACTGGACGAAATGTTCCAGCAAACCCTTTATTCCCGATATCCGTATCCCGACACTGATCGTCAATGCCGTGAATGATCCGTTCCTGCCCGAAGCCTGCTATCCATTCAAAGAGGCAGAAAGCAACCAGCATATCACCTTGCTGACCCCGGAATCCGGAGGTCATGTGGGGTTTGTCTGCTTTAACCGCCAGAACCTGTACTGGTCTGAAAAAACTGCCGTTCGCTTCTTGAACCAGGATTGAAGACCATCTGTTTATGGCAGCTGAATATGCTGTTTTTGCGCGTCTTTGTTCCGGCGGTACAAGATCAGCACATGACCGATCATGCCTGCGATATGCGCTTTTGTCTGCGCTGCAATCTGCCCGGACAGGGCTGTTTTCTGCTCCTTTTCCTTAAAATCGATAAATTTGACCTTGATCAGTTCAGAGGCGTCAAGTGCCTGGTCGATCTCCTCGATCAGTGCCGGGGTAATGCCCTTGTGTCCGACAATGGCAGAGGGGTTCAAGTCATGGGCAAGCCCGCGTAAATATTTTTTCTGCGCACCTTTTAACTCTTCCAAAGATAGATCCTTTTCATTAGTTTTTTTCAAAATGGCACTATATCACACCCCAGCCAGAATTTATAGATCGATCCGGCAATCCTTTTACCAACAGTTTTTGACCTTGACCGTTACAGGGGTTTTCTTCTATACAGGTCCTGAATCATTACACCCCATCTGGAAAACAGGCCTGGATAAAGGCGGCAGCACGGTTCATTTAAAACATTGACGAATCAGCATTATCTCTTATTATATGCGTATATGATGAAACTCAACGCCAATCTTATCCAATGGAGAAAAAAATGGCTGGAAAAACCATTACATTGACGGTGGAAAACATGAGCTGCAACCATTGCTCTGCCATGGTCCAAAAAACCCTGGAAGAGATCAAGGGACTGTCAGAAATTTTTGTGGATCTTGACGGCAAAAAAGCCCGGTTTGAAACTGATGATGACACACTGATTGAAAAGGCGATCACAGCGGTTTCCGAGGCTGGATACCCGGCATCCAGATAATTTTGCCATGCAACCTTTTGAAATGATGCCATCCGCAGCTCAGCAGACAGATCCGTTCAAAAAAAAAGGCCTGTCCACATCCGGCGTAACCATACTGCCCTCAATGGATGCGCAGGGCATTTCCAAAAAAGATCTTCCCGATCCGTTAAGTATTCATGACAGACCTGGATTTAAACGCTGTACATTTGTCCGGGATTTTATCCAGACAGCAGCAGGTGCTGTTCCAGTGATCACCCATGGGTGGAGAACCGATGATTTTTTTTCAACGCTGATTGTCCGGTGTGGAATCCAGCGCCACCAATACGCCATCTCTCCAGGTCTGTATGCCATTGGCAAACCAGATGAAAAAAGCGACGTACTGGTCACAGCCAATTTCAAACTGACGTTTGATCATCTGCGCAAAGTGCTGCGCAACGTAAACGCATGGATACTGGTGCTGGATACAAAAGGGGTCAATGTGTGGTGCGCTGCGGGTAAGGGCACGTTTTCAACCCAGGAGCTTGTAAAAAGAATCAAAGCGGTTTCCCTTGAAAAAATTGTAGGTCACAGGCGACTGATCCTTCCGCAGCTCAGTGCGACAGGTGTCAGCGCAAAAACCGTTAAAAAGCAATCCGGATTCCAGGTGATTTTCGGCCCTGTCCGCGCCAAAGACATACCAGCGTTCCTGAAAAACAACAGAACAGCTGATCCTGGCATGCGTCAGGTCACTTTTGATCTGTATGACCGTTTTATTCTGACCCCTGTGGAAATCCAGATCATTTTAAAACCCGCCCTCATCACTGCCCTTGTGGTGCTGCTCCTTTCAGGCATCGGACCGGAAATCTTTTCGCTGAGCAGCGCGTGGGAAAAAGGAAGAATCGGTCTGCTGGCCCTTGCCAGTGGGATTGTGTCCGGTGCAGTTTTCACCCCGGTACTGCTGCCGTATATTCCGGTAAAGGCCTTTGCCCTGAAAGGGCTTATCATTGGTGCCCCATCTGCATTCATCACCCTGCTTCTGGCACCATCGAGCAGTGTCGGGGCCTCAGGAACTGCAGCATTGTTTTTATTTTCCATCACCGTGAGTTCATTTTTGGCAATGAACTTTACCGGTTCCACCCCTTTTACGTCACCTTCCGGTGTTGAAAAGGAGATGAAACACTACATTCCGGTGCAGCTGGCAACACTGCTGCTGTCATTTGGTCTGTGGATGTATTCAGCATTTTGATGAACCCTTTGAGAATCAGATGATACCATGAAACATTTCAGACATTTAGAAAAGGTCTCCACCCTGACGCTGGATCAGGAAAAATGCATTGGCTGCACCCTCTGCACTCAGGTCTGCCCCCACAGCGTTTTCGAAATGAGCCAGCACAAAGCCTGGATTGTGGATTTAGACGCCTGCATGGAATGTGGCGCCTGTGTCCAAAACTGTCCGGTACAGGCTGTTTCCGTCAATCCAGGTGTGGGCTGAGCCGCCTATATTATCCAGGTCTGGATAAAAGGAAAAGAGCATGCCTCCTGCGGTGACGGTGGCTGCTGCTGACAGGTAAAACCACTGTCACATGGCTTTTCTGCCCATATTGATACCGATGGATTCCGCACAGGCAATCAATTGTGACTCCAGAGAAATGGTCTTGACCTTGCCGGCCAGATCCTTGAGGTCAACCAGAACCACATCCGGAGTTTTCAGCGATACCATGGTGCCGAACTGCCCTTTTGCCGCAGCATCCACCGCAAAGCTTCCCAGCCGGGTCCCCAGTACCCGGTCAAATGAATTGGGAGAACCGCCCCGCTGGATATGGCCCAGAACGGTTGTCCGAACCTCCAGGTCAATCCGGCTTTCAATCTGCTTGGCCAGATAAAACCCAACACCCCCCAGTTTTTCCACTCCCTGAAGCCGGGAAGGGCCTGCCTGCGCTGCAATGACACCCTTGCCTTTTTCCTTTGCCCCTTCTGCAACAATAATGATGCTAAACGGACTGCCGCCCTTTTTTCTGAGCTGGATTTTTCTGATGACATTGTTGATGTCATATTCAATTTCAGGAATCAAAATGATATGAGCGCCGCCGGCAATGCCTGCTTCAAGTGCGATCCAGCCCGCATTCCGGCCCATGACCTCCAGGATCATCACCCGGTGGTGGCTTCGGCCGGTGGTATGCAGGCGATCCATGGCATCGCAGGCCACTTGAACCGCAGTTTGAAATCCAAAGGTATAATCGGTCTGTTCCAGATCATTATCGATGGTTTTGGGGATCCCGATCACCGGCATCCCTTTTTGATAGAACCGATATCCGATTTCTAACGTTCCTTCGCCGCCAACAACAAAAAGGCAGTCCAGATTCAAAGAAGCAAAGGTCTGGAGGGCTTTTTCAGAATAATCCCGACTGGTAATCGTCCCGTCTGGATTTCGCGTGCGATAATCAAACGGATTTCCTTTGTTGGTGGTACCCAGTATGGTGCCACCAAGGGTCAGAATATCTCTTGTCCGGCTGGTGGTCAATTCCTGGGTCCGGCCGGTAATCAATCCTTCAAATCCACCTTCAATGCCAATGACTGCTGCATTGTACTGTATGACTGCAGCCCGGGTGACTGCCCGGATCACAGCATTCAGGCCCGAACAATCCCCCCCGCCGGTTAAAACCCCCACACGTTTCAGCGCCATGATTCACCTTTTTGACCAGTTGTTATCGTTAAGACACACAGCAACTTTCCCCCAAAACAACAGAATCCCAGAACAGCGGGCTGCTCTGGGATTCTATCTAACAAGTCATTAATAATGACTAAAGTTCAAAAACACATAAAACGGTTAACTAAAGCGCGGTTACATTCACTGCAGCAGGGCCTTTTTGTCCATCTTCAATGTCAAAGGAAACACGGTCCCCTTCATTTAGGGATTTAAAACCTGTAGAGTTAATTCCTGAATGATGTACGAATACATCTTTCCCACCGTCTTCCTGTTCGATAAATCCAAAACCTTTTGCGTCGTTAAACCATTTTACAATACCGTTGGCCATGTTGGCAATCTCCTGTAATAAAAAAAATAAAAAATTTTCTGCTTCTAACTTAGGGGACAAACCACTTTTTATGTTGGGGATATACACCTTAAGGAGGAAACACTTGCACTTCTTTGTGCAATAGTGTCATATAATGATCGACTTTTCAGCAAAAGTCAAGCATTATTATTTTCCATGTCAATAAAAAATCAAACCGGTACAGAGGGATATGAAACACAACACCATTCGCATTATTGATGAAACCATCAGAGAAGGCATGCAATACCAGGGCGTCATGTTTTCTCCTGAGCAGCGGCGCCAAATCCTCCAGTTTCAGGAACAGCTGGGCGTGGATATCTCCCAGGCAGGATACCCCGCAGCCCATCCCAGCGAGATCACCGCCATTGAGCAGCTTCTGGATCATGCCCGGCAAAACCACTGGCAGATCCGTATCGCTGCCATGGGCAGGGCGGATATTCAGCATGCTGACCTGCTGCTTGCCACTGCCGTCCGGGATCTCCATTTTCATGTCCATATTCAGCCGGATACCGGCCCGGACCAGATTGATCGGCATCTGGAACAGATGGCCGGGCTGATCCGCCATATCCGGGAACATGATTCCAGGGCGGTTGTCTCCATTGCCATGCTGGACATCAGCCGGTTTGATACCGGTGTCTTGTGCACCTGCGCTGCGGTTCTGGAACGAGAGGGCCTGGATATTCTGTCTGTACCTGATACATCCGGTGTATTATCTCCCAATCAGATCTGTGAAAAAATCAAAGTACTGTCTCATACCGTTTCCAAACTCCAATTATCCATTCACTGCCACAATGATATGGGAATGGCATCGGCCAACGGGGTGATGGGTATCCTTGCCGGCGGAGGGATACTTGAAGCATCGGTTCTGGGCATTGGCGAGCGCAACGGGATAACAGACCTTTACACTGCGGCAAAACTGCTCAAGGACCAGGGATTCAATATCCGCCTGAACACAGATGACACAGACACGTTTCACGCCTATTACGCTTACGTGGATGCCATTGTCCATGAACAGACCGGCCAGCATTTACTGACCTGTAATACGCCGGCTTTCGGCACAGGGGTCAGAACTCATGTGGCAGGCACCCATGCCGGTGGAGATTTCGGCCGCCACCCCCAGACCGCCTATTGCCTGAATGTATTGTGCGGCCAGCACCTGGTACGCCAGTTTCTCTGCCATCACGGCATTTCGTTTTCCAACGATCAAATCCCCGGCTTGACTGCTGCCGTAAAAAATGAGAGTGTCCGCCTGAACCGGCGCATCGGTCCAAAAGATATTCGCAGGCTGCTCTGAACAGTCACCCGGGCAAAAGGACAAAAAAACATTGCCAAAAGACATGAGTTTGTGATTGACTAATCAATGGTTAAAAAATATATGAACCAGATAAAAAAAACGACATTCAGGGGTTGGCGGATTGGAAATTGATACCACAGGGCTTGTGATTATTTGCGGGAATTATGGAAGCGGAAAAACAGAAACGGTTCTGAACCTTGCTGCCAGAAGGAAAAAAGACGGCCTGGATGTCAAAGTTGCCGACCTGGATCTGGTCAACCCGTATTTCAGAACCCGTGAAGCAAAAGCGTTTCTCGAAAACAGAGGCATCCAGCTGGTACTTCCGGATCATCAATACCGGCACGCAGATCTTCCCATTCTCTCCCCGGTGATTTCCGGCATGATCCAGCATCCGTCCGAGCTGACCCTTCTCGATGCCGGCGGTGATGACGCGGGTGTAACCGTTCTGGCATCACTGCAAAAGCAGCTTGCTGCAACAGATGTCCAGATGCTGCAGGTCATCAATCCCTTCAGGCCGGCCACCCAGGATACTGCTGGATGCATCCGCATCCAAAAAGAGATCGAAAACGCCTCCCGGCTCACGATCACCGGGCTTGTCGGCAATGCCAACCTGATTGACGAAACCCTGCCGGAACATATTTACGCAGGATATGATCTTTTAAAGGATCTCTCCTCTGCCACCGGCCTTGACATTGAATTTATCACTGCACCATCACACATTCTGCCGCAACTGAAGCAAAACTGTTTTGCCTGCCCAATACTGGAAATCGACCGGCAACTCACCATGCCCTGGAAGCGGTTTTAAACCATAAGGAGTGATTCAAATGGCATTCAAGCATATGATTGATTCTGAACGCTGCAAAGGCTGCGGTCTTTGTGTGGCGACCTGTCCGAAAAACGTTCTGGATATCACTGACACTGTAAACGCAAAAGGGCATTTTCCCGCCTTTCAGGCCCGGCCGGAAGACTGCATTTACTGCACCCTGTGCTGTGTCATGTGTCCGGATGTTGCCATCACCATTGTTGACGTTGAAAATCAGACCCCATAACCATCTATTGAGGAAAAAATAATGGCCAAAGTTTTGATGAAAGGAAATGAGGCAATCGGCGAAGCTGCTGTCAGGGCAGGATGCAAAAATTATTTTGCCTATCCGATTACCCCCCAGTCTGAAGTTGCTGAATATCTGGCAAAACGCCTGCCCGAAGTAAATGGTGTTTTTCTTCAGGGAGAAAGCGAAGTTGCTGTGGGATATATGATTT
>JAABSK010000274.1 GCA_011390435.1 Desulfobacteraceae bacterium
CTGAGCAGGTTCACCAGCTGAACCAGGATAACGTCAAACTGCTCTGCCCTGCTGCCTGAAGCCACCACAGCCGCGTTGATGCGTTTGATATAGCCGTGGTGATCCGCACCCCAGACATCAATCACCCGGTCAAATCCCCGCTGGAATTTTTCCATGTGGTAGGCAATGTCCGAGGCAAAATAGGTGGTCAGTCCGTTGTTCCGGACCACCACCCGGTTTTTTTCATCACCAAAGGCCTCGGTATTAAACCAGAGCGCTCCATCTTTTTCAAAGATCAGATCATCTGCTTTAAACCGGTCAATGGCTTTTTGCACCTGGCCGGTATCATACAGACGCTGCTCGGAAAACCAGTGATCAAAGTGCACCCCGAAATCAGCCAGGTCTGACCGGATGCCGTCAAGTATTCTGGCGGCAGAATAGGACGCACACAGGGCCACCCCTTCTTCTTCCGATTTCAGGGCAAGCTCTTTTCCCTCTTTTTCCAGCAGTTCGTCTGCCAGATCCCGGATATACGCTCCCTGATAACAGTCTTCAGGAAACGACACTGTCTGCCCGGTTTTTTCCAGAACCCGGAGCCACACAGACCGGCCAAGGGTTCTGATCTGCCGGCCGGAATCGTTGATATAGTATTCTTTGTGCACCTGGTATCCGGCAAATGCCAGGATATTGCCAATGGCATCCCCGACAGCAGCCCCCCTGCCATGGCCGACATGCAGGGGACCTGTGGGATTTGCACTGACAAATTCCACCTGGATTTTTTTGTTCGCACCGATGTCTGACCTTCCATAATCAGCATCCTGTTCCAGAATCCGGTTGACAACCGGATGCCAGGCTGCGGCAGACAAAAAGAAATTGATAAATCCAGGGCCTGCAATCTCAATTTTTTCTACCATTTGACCGGTTTTCATCTGCGACACCAGGATCTGGGCAATCTTGCGCGGCGGCATTTTCTGGATGGATGCCGACACCATGGCCGCGTTTGAGGAAAAATCACCATGGGACAGGTGCCGGGGTGCTTCAATTTCCATTTCAGGAATGGTTGCGGACGGCAATGCGCCGCTTTCAAATCCTGCCTGGAGCGCATCCAGAACCATGTTTTGAATCATCAGTTTCATGGCCAGCCCTAATTCTCGTGTTCAGATGTATCTTCAGGCGTGAACCGGGGCGTGTCATCCTCGTCGTCGATCTCCTTGATTTCATCCTCGTCTGTGGCGCCGTCCACTTCAAGGATTTCATCCAGTTCAACATCCTCGTCTTCCAGCTCGAAATCAACATCTCCGGGAAAGGATTCCACATCATCATATTCAATTGTGACACTTTCCATGTCATCGGATGTAAAAAAGGCAAGGGTCTGTTCATACATCTTTTCACACAGCCCGGATGTGGGAAAAAACGTTCGGCGCCGGATCAGGCGGGTAAAAGCATCCAGGCTTTCAGCAGATGCGGTTTTCATCGCTTCCAGGGAGTAATCCTCTTCATGAAGCGGCATCACAACCCCCGGATCAACCTCGCTGGATTCCAGCACTGTCAGAATCCCGTCTTTCATATTTTTATCAAATCTTATCCTCTGCTTCATCTGTCTTATCTCCCGTAAATAATTAATCTAAAACTTTTTAATATAGCGCAACAGGGGAATCTGTCAATAAGAAGATCCTTGCGCCAGCACCTGTAAATGATGGTGATTCCTACACCAGATCCCTGAAGGTAACGGTTTTGACCCGCTTTTGCCGGGAAAAAAAATGCAGCAGATACGCCAGAAAATCAAATGCATTGGTGTTCATCCGCATATGGTGGAGCATGATACCACAGGGCCGGGCCCCCAGATGGGCGTCAAACTGGTTGCAAAGCCCTTCCCACCCGTCCTGTGCAACGGGTTCTTTTCGGGTGTGCAGATCCACGTGAATCGAAAGATCTGTTATTCCTTCCGGAACCTGTGGCCGGCTGCCTGCGCTTCTCGAGACCCCTTTGAACCCAAGCTGTTTGAGCTGCATCATGGCCTCAAGGCTGCACCGGTTCCAGGGGGGGGTAAACACCGGTGTCAAAGCGTCACCCATAAGTGTCTGCAGCCGCCAAACCCCTTTTGAAAGATCATGACGCAGATCTGCCGGGGTTCTGGCCGGACCAAACTCCTGTTTTTTGCCGTCAGGTTCATGATTCCTGTGCAAAAAACCATGCATGTGCCAGCAGAACAGCGCCGGATCTTCTGAAATATACTGCCTCATGGCCTCCCAGCGCGGCCGGGTCATCCAGGCAGGTACCACTGCCAGGCACAAAGGGGTATGATACTGGACAAACAGGTTCATCATTCTGGAAAAATTTTTTGATGGCGGGCCGATATCATCTGCACGGAAAAAAACAGTGACACTGCCGTGGGTGTCGATGGCAGATCTGAAAATCCGCTCCAGTCTTGCAGCCACTGCATCGGGTACAACAGGCCGGCCAATGGTATAAATACTGGATATCATTTCCGCTCCATTGCGGGCTGCACGGTTTCTGCAACCCATTTTGCGGTATGGTCTGCTCCGGACAGGTTCAGCCCAGGCACTTCAGAGCGGCCTTTCAGGCGGCAGTGACGCTCGATCAACCGGGCAAGGGGTATCGGCGCAAGATCTGCATCTGCCAGAATTCTGATCGGGGCAACACCGGAAAGACTCCGGGCCCGCTGCGCCTGTTCCCGGTTCTGGTCAAACGGCCATACCAGGGCGGGTACCCTTGCGGCAACAATGTTCATGCAGGTGTTGTATCCAGCCATGCTGACCGACAGATCAGCTGCGCCCAGAAGGCTGACAAAATCCGGATCAAACTGCTCCACAACTATCCGGTGACCAGCAGATCGCTTCAGCGCTGCCACATCTGCCCCATCCATGTACGGGCCGGTGAACACCTTCAGGAAAAACCGGTCGCAGGATGGCAGGTGCCTGAAAGCAGCAACAGCTGCCTTGAGCAGCCCGGCACCGACACTGCCGCCTCCTGCACTGGCCACAATCAGTTTTTCATCATCCTGAAGGCCGCACTGTTTCCGGATCTCCATCACTTTTGCAGGATCTGGAAACGGGGTGATAAAACCGGTATAGATCAGTGGAATCCGGATCTGAGCAACCTGAGAAAAAGTGTCATCCAGACGCACCCATTCAGGATCTGAATGAATCAGCACGGCATCAAACGCGTGATTCAGGGCACGGATCACCCGGGTTTCATACGTTTGCCGGTCAGATTTTTCCACCAGGATATCCCGCAGGCTGCACACCACGGTGCAGGGGTGGTCTTTCAAGGAACTCCGAAGATGCTCGAGTACCGGCACCAGTTCAAATCCAAAGGCCCGCCTGCCAAACGGGTACAGCTCTACGAGAAACAGATCCGGTGCTTCACGCCGCACCAGATCCAGCAGCTGTTGCTGCCGCTCCTGTTTTACCGTGTCAACGGTTTTTCCTTCATCAACACTGTAAAGGGTGCTGAAGGTGTCATCCATCATCAGTCCCGGCAGTTCCACATGGCGGACATGATCCGGCAGCCTGGCCGGGATGCGGCTGCCGCCGGTGACCAGCACCACATCATGGGCATTTAACGCCTTGATGATTTCACGGGTCCTGAAAAAATGCCCCACACCAAGCACGTGCTGGCAATATACAATAATTTTCATGCGACACACTCCTTATCCGCGCTCATATCCGGTTATTCCGGCAGTTGAAGACAATTGAGGTTCAGGACGCTGAGTCTGGTCTCAAACGCCAGTTCATGGAGCCCGTAAGGGGAGAGGATTTTCGGTTCCCCCGGCAGGAACTGCCGCTTCAGTGCATGGTATACCAGCGTCTTGATCACGCTGTTGTGGCACACCACCAGTATCCGGCTGCTGCTGAACTGAAGGGCTGCGGATGCCATTGCTGCCAGGGAGCGGTCCAGCACATGGATGCGGGACTCTCCGTCTGGCGGACAAAAATTCCACCCGTTGGCTTCTTCCTGCTGGATCATGCCGGGCGTCTCCTGGTTGATATCTGAACACCGCCGGCCTTCCCATTTTCCGAAATCCTGCTCGCGCAGGCCGTCATCCACTGTTATGCA
>JAABSK010000275.1 GCA_011390435.1 Desulfobacteraceae bacterium
TCACCTCTGTGTCTGCCCTGAAAAGGGTATGTGGGCAAGTCTGATTTCCCTGTTTTATCCATGAGTGTTACTGGGATTAATGTCCACCGCTGCCGAGCAGACCTGAGGCCGCCAGAGACAATACCAGGATTTCCAGCAGTGCAATAGTGGCAAAAAGCCAGTTTTTCTGGGTCACATATCCTTTCAGTAATACCGTATAGCAAACCAGCGTCATCAAGGCAAGCAGAGCAAAGCCCAGATAGTTTAAAAAATCGCCTTTTCCCAGTAAAAATACCCAGCCCCAGCCATGGGGAGACTGTGTCAGGGCAAGGTATTCATCAACACCCTTTCCCCAGATTTTGGGAATCAGTGCGATATCCACATGGGCCGGCAACAGGCCGGCCAGATAAATAAAATAGGTTGTAAACAAAAGGGCAATTCCACCCCATACTCCAATCACGAGGATATTTGCATATATAATCTGTTCTTTGGATGGCCGCCGGGCCATTTTTTCTCTTTCATCCATAGCCATATTCTTTAACTCCTTAATGGTGATAACGGGTCCTTGATGATGATTTTATCATCCCAGTAAGCCCAGTCCCAAGCCTTTGTCCATTGCCTTGAGTCCGGCAAATAAAAGGACAATGATGACAAAAACGCGGATCATTTTTGGTTTTGCGATGGCCAGCAGTTTAACGCCCAGCAGGGACCCCAGCATCAGCCCCACAATGGACGGAACGCCCATCAGCGGAATGACGCAGCCTCTGTTCAAGTATATCCAGGCAGCAGATGTATCCGTTATGGACAGCAAAAATTTGCTGGTGGCAACAGACACCTTGAGCGGCGCACCCATCAGAAGATTGAGGACAGGGACATTGGCCCATCCTGCTCCAAGTCCGAACATGCCGGCCAGAAGCCCGATGAGGATGAACATGAACAGCCCGAGAGCGGTTCTGTGGGTTTTCCATTCAACCACTTCTCTTGAACCGTCATCCCAGTAGACACCATTAAAACCCAGGGCCATACTCAGGGCATCCTGTTTGGTGACCACAGGCTTTTCCGAATTTTTGGAAAAAAACAGAAGGGCGGCGATGCCGACAATGGTTGCGCCAAGGCAGACCTGGATGATGTCTGGATTCAATGATGACAGGTATAATCCCAGCATCGCTCCGACAATGGAAAACGTTGAAGCAATAAGGGCCACGGGCAGGGCCAGTCGAATATTCGCCAGGTTCCGGCGCAGCAGTCCCGGTCCGGCAGCCAGGGCACCGGCAAGGGCAACCATCAATCCGACACCCCGGACAAAATCGATGTGGAACGGAAAAAATCCACTGACAAGCGGTACATAGAGAACGCCGCCGCCAACACCGGCCATAACCGCCAGCACGCCCAGAATCAGGCAGAAAACAAACAAAATAAGGGGCCAGTACCACCAGGGCTTTGCTCCTGCATCCATGACGGCCTGTTCTGCGGCAAATGCGCTGACCGGACTGCTGAATGCCAGCACCAACAGAAAAATTTGTAACCGGTTAAAATAATCAGCCAAATAGTTTAGCATATAGTCTATCTCCTTTAACAATTTTGTTTAAAATTTAATCGGTTTGATTTTTTTGTTTACAATCGAAACAATAATATTTATATTGTGCTATAAATTAAAAAAATGTAACAGTCAATAAAAAAGATTAAATTATGAAACACATTGATGTGCTCGTTATTGATGATGAAAAAAAGTTTGCAGATATGCTGGTAATGCGGCTGGAATTGAGAGGTTGCCGGTGCAAAGTGTTTTATGACGGCTATTCCGGCCTGGACTGGATTAAAGAAAACCCTGCAGCCACTGCATTGATTCTGCTTGATCTTCAACTGCCGGATATATATGGTATCCAGGTATTGGAGGCCATCAAAGTCATCAATCCGGAGATTCCCGTGGTGATTCTGACCGGCCATGGAACAGATGCAGACAAGCAGCACTGTGAGCAGATCGGCGTTTATGCATTTGCCAACAAACCATTGAGCATCGAAAAAATTATCACCATTTTAAGCCAAATTCAAAAGAGGGCTGAATGCTGAAAAAAGCACAACCATTGTTAAAAAAGTTCTGGCCGGGATTTGTGTTTTACCGTCGCAGTCCCCATTTGGACCCGTTTTTCACATTTTTAAATTACCGGCGTATCTGGGTGATCAGTATTCTGATTCTGACAGCGGCGTCGATGACGCCGCTTTGGCTGGCCTCGGCAATCCACCATCAATTGATCCAGCGATCCGTGCACTCGGATCTGGTCCTGAGAACAGAGCGATTGACATCCAATGCCAAGCGGTCGGTTGCTTTTTTCATGGAAGAACGCCTGAATGCCCTGATTTTTACTGTCAATGAAATGGGATATGATCAACTGGTGAATGAAAACCGTCTTCAAGAGGTCTTTAACAATCTGAAGCTTGGATTTGGCGGGTTTACCGATCTGAGTCTCGTTGATGCAAACGGCGATCAGATTGCCTATGTCGGTCCGTTCAATCTTGAAGGAAAAAATTATCAAAATCACCAGTGGTTTCAAAGCAGCATTACGGAAGATTATTTTGTCAGCGACGTTTTCACCGGATATCGGGATGCGCCCCATATTATCATTGCAGTGAGATCCAGAACGCTGGATGGTTCATATTTCATTTTGCGGGCGACTCTGGATACCGAGCGCCTGATGCGGACCCTTAATTCATATCGAAGCAGTGATCATACCGATATTTTTCTGACCAACCAGTATGGTGTCCTGCAAACGCCGTCTTCAAAATTTGGGGATATTTTAACCCAGACCCGGCTGATCATTCTTGGTATCCCTGCACACACACAAGTCAAATATCTGGATGCAGAAGGCGGAAAAACAGCGATTCTGGGTTATTCATATATTGCAACAGATGTTTTGAAAACACCGTTTATCCTGATGGTGCATAAAGAAAAAGAAGGTGTGATGCAGGTCTGGGTGGATCTGGGAAAAAAATTCAACTGGATTGTCGGTATCAGTGGCGGGTTTATTGTCATCATTGTCACGCTCATCTCCACATTCATGGTGAACCGGCTTTACATGGCAGATCTGGCAAAAGCTGAAACCCTTCTCCAGATGGAACAGAGCCAGCAGCTGGCCAGCATTGGCCAGCTGGCCGCCGGTATTGCCCATGAAATTAACAACCCGCTTGCATTGATCAATGAAACAGCCGGTTATATCAAGGATTTGTACAGCTTCACCAATGAAAAAAGAAATGATGCTGAGATTGTTGAATACATTGAATCCATTCTGGATGCAGTGGAAAGATGCGGCACAATCACCCGACAGCTGCTGGGATTTGTCCGGCAGTTTGACATTAAAATCAAATCGGTTGATCTGTGTAAAATGATCACAAATATATTAAACTTTCATAAAAAAGAATCTGAGTACCGGGGGATTCATGTCACCGCTGATTTGCCGGATCCCCCGTTGGTTATTGAAAGCGACAGTGGCAAGCTTCAGCAGGTATTGCTCAACATTATCAACAATGCGTTTCAGGCCATTGACGAAGATGGGTGTCTGGATGTCATGGTTTCTGTGGATTCATCACAAATTGTTAAAATTGTGATTAAAGACACCGGCTGCGGTATTCCAGAAGAAAACTTGAAAAAAATTCATGAACCGTTTTTCAGCACAAAAAAAGAAAAAATGGGAACAGGCCTTGGTCTTTCCATCACTTACGGCCTGGTAAAAAAACTTCAGGGCAAGATCAGTGTCGCCAGCACAGCAGGGGTTGGCACCATATTCACCATTACATTGCCTGTCAGGATTCAAAAAGGGAGAGGGGAATGAGAGTACTTCTTGTTGATGATGAAACAAAATTCGTTAATATGCTGGCAAAGCGCTTGAAGTTGCGTGGGTTTGAGATTGATGTGGCCACATCCGGCCATGATGCAATGACGCTTGCAAAAACAGCCTGTTATGATGTGGCGGTACTGGATATTAAAATGCCGGGAATCAGCGGCATTCAGCTCAAGTACAGGCTTGCGGAAATCTGTTCTGAAATGAAATATATTTTT
>JAABSK010000276.1 GCA_011390435.1 Desulfobacteraceae bacterium
TGGCGGCATATTATTGACGCAGCACAGGACGGGATTATCATTGTAGATGACAACGGCGTTTTTCTGGCGGCAAACCAAACCGCCCAGCTGATCACCGGGTACACCGAAGATGAACTCAAAGGCAAATCCTGCCGGATTTTAAACTGCACCGGTTGTAATATTATTGCCAGAGGCAAGGGAAAAGAGTGGTGCGGGTTGTTTTCTGAAGGTCTGGTCCGTGAAAAAAAATGCATGATTACCAATTCAAAGCGCCAGACCATTCCGGTGATCAAAAGCGCCACCGTACTGTATGATGACAAAAATAAGATTGTGGGCGCTGTGGAAACCCTCAAGGATATCACCGAGAATATCCATTATAAAAACGAACTGGCGTCGATTAAACGGATCTACCATATTGATGATGGATTTCACGGCATTATCGGTCGAACGCCCAAAATGCAGCGGCTGTATGAACACATTGAGAGCGTTGCTTCGCTGGATACGCCAGTGATGATTCTGGGTGAAAGCGGCACTGGCAAGGAGATGGTGGCAAAGGCCCTTCATGAAACCGGCAACCGTGCTGCAAATCCGTTTATTAAAGTCAATTGTGCGGCTTTGAGTGAAAATATTCTGGAGAGCGAGTTGTTCGGCCATGTCAAAGGTGCTTACACCGGTGCCGGAACAGATCGGATTGGCCGGTTTGAAGCCGCACACACCGGAACCCTCTTTCTGGATGAAATCGGGGACATTCCATTATCGGTGCAGGTCAAACTGCTCAGGGTTCTTGAAGAGAAAATGATCCAGCGGGTGGGATCAAACCAGTCGATTCCTGTGGATGTCCGGATTATTACAGCAACCCACAAGGATCTTGAACAGATGATCACACAGGGAACATTCAGGGAAGATCTGTTTTTCAGAATCAATGTTTTTCCGTTGACCTGTCCGCCACTGCGCCAGCGGAAAGATGATATCACCCTGATTATTCAGCATTTTATCACACTTCATGCGCAGAAAACCCGGAAAAACATACTGGGGTTTGCACCGGAAACCATGCGCCTGATGGTAAAATATGACTGGCCCGGTAATATCCGGGAACTGAGGAACGCCATTGAGTATGCCTTTGTGCTGGCAAGAGGGAAAAGCATTCAGCCGGAGCATCTGCCGGAAAAAATCATCGGATATGTGCCCGGCCAAAATTTGAGCCATGACCGTGTTGCATCAGCCGACCAGGTGGCATCCGGGAGCACTGAAAAAAAAGAACTTGTGGATGCCTTGCAGGCAGCAGACGGCAATCAGACAAAGGCCGCTCAAATTCTGGGTGTCAGCAGGGTAACGGTGTGGAAACGTATTAAAAAATATCAGATCAAAATTGACTGAAGTCAAAAACCGGTTCACAATCATGTGTTAATGTAACGTTAACACCGTTACCGGAAAACGATGCAGGTTGATCCGGCTTTAACAGAAAAAACGCCAGACACCCTTTTGGGTTGGAGTTCTGGACGATTACAGAATGATCTGGCATGCTCATTGCTAAAGTATTTGCTGCGGTATGATCGTGGCGGGAATGCAACTTTACAACATTATTCAACAGGTAAGGATGAAACATGAAAAAAGAAAACATCTTGGTAATTGTTCTGGTCTGTATCGCCATGATCGGTGTCGTCATTTATCAACAGGATCGCTTTAATTTTTCCTCCAGCGGAAGTGACACAGCAGGAGAAACAAACGCTCAGGTATCAGAAAGCGGTATTGGGTGGGTCGCCTACGACCAGGGGCTGGGAATTGCCAAACAGCAAAATAAGCCGATTTTTCTCTACTTCTATGCAGACTGGTGCACCTATTGTGAAAAGCTGAAACAGACCACCTTCAAAGATGCAGCTGTGCTCCGGTATTTAGAAGAGAATTTTGTCAGTATTCGTGTGGACACAGATGCAGATTCAGCCATGGCCACGGAATGGAATGTCAGGGGGCTGCCGACCTCCTGGTTTCTGACTTCTGACAGTGGAAAAATTAATTCCGTTCCTGGTTACCTGGATGAAAAACAGTTTTTAAATACCTTAAAATATATCCATACCAAAAGTTATGACACCATGAGTTTTCATGACTTTTTAAAGCAGTTATAACATTACCGGGGAGGTTTGTATGACCCGTAAGATATCCCGTCGTTCATTTCTGAAAGGTTCGATGACCGTTGCCGGATCAATTGCGGCATCCACTGGAATCGCAAAGGCGGCAGCATCTGTTTCACAACCCGATACCCAGCCGCTGGCAACATTGATTGACATCAGTCGGTGCATCGGGTGTGAAGAATGTGTATATGCCTGTCAGGAAACAAATCGGAAAAAATATCCTGAACCTGAAAAACCATTTCCCAGGATGTATCCGTCATCAGTACCTGTTGAAGACTGGTCAGACAAACAGGATGTGACGGACCGGCTGACACCGTACAACTGGCTTTACATCCAGCGTGCCCAGGTTGATTTCAACGATGAGACGGTGGAAATCAATATTCCCAGGCGATGTATGCATTGTGACAATCCCCCCTGTGTCAAGCTGTGCCCCTGGGGTGCCCTGCAGCAGGAAAAAAACGGGTTGTCCCGAATTGATGCGGATCTTTGCCTGGGAGGGGCAAAATGCAAAACTGTGTGTCCCTGGGATATTCCCCAGCGCCAGACCGGTGTCGGCCTGTACCGGGAACTGCTGCCGGCCTTTGCCGGCAACGGGGTGATGTATAAGTGCGACCGGTGTTTTGACCGGCTTGAAAAAGGGCAGTCACCTGCCTGTATCGAGGCCTGCCCGGAAAATGTACAGACCATCGGGCCCAGATCCCGGATTCTTGAACAGGCCCATGCCCTTGCCAAAGAAATGAACGGCTATATATACGGCGAAATTGAAAACGGGGGGACCAGCACGATTTACGTGTCTCCGGTTCCGTTTGACCTGCTGGACTCAGCGGTTCAGACAGGTGAGGGCACTCCCCATCTGAGCCAGGTGAAAAACATGATGGCCAGTGGTTCTCTGCTGGCCAAAGCCATGCTGATTGCTCCGTTTGCCGGCATCTTTGCCGCAGTTGGAAAATTTTATGCCACATCAGCAAAGGAGGAAAATAAATGAAATCATCTACCGGTTTGAAACACTGGGTCTACATCATCACTGTTTTTCTGCTGGTGCTGTCCGGCTTTGCCCAGATGCCCATCTTCAAGCGGTACTATATTGCTGATATCCCCGGATTTGGCTGGCTGGCTGATTTTTATGTGACCCACCTGATCCACTACCTGTCCGCCAGCGTTTTAATCGGGCTTTTTGCATATTCAATCCTGACATTTTTCCTTTCCGGCGCCAACCCCCTTACCCCTGTTGGAAAGACCAGAATCGCACTGCTTTCCGGCCTGATACTTACCGGCAGTCTGATGGTATTTAAAAATCTGGAAGGGGTGTATTTCAATGCCGGCCTGATCATCGGCCTGGACCTGATTCATCTGGGGCTCTGCATGACCTTCCTGCTGGTCTCTTTTTATGCATTGATCCGAAAAGCCGCCTGGGTAAGCCGTTGAAGGACTCAGCGCTGCCAGTCTGAAAAGGGGTGGTCGATCAGATTGGCGTTGTAATACCTGGGGTCATGGGAAACTTCTTTTCCGATCCATTCCGGGATCTCAAAGGCCTGATCAATGGCTTCCAGTTCGATTTCAGCAACGATCAGTCCGTGGTTGGCTCCTTTAAACCGGTCGATCACCCACTCAAACCCTCTGTGGTGAACATGGTAGCGATCCTTTTCAATGCAGGTTGAAACGCAGAACAGGCTGAGCATTTCCTTTGCTTCTGCCACAGGGACAGGGTATTCGTATTCGTTGCGCCTGCAGTTGATGCTCTGGCTTTTGATGGTGATAAACGCTTGATCCCCGTAGAGGCGAATTCGGATGACCTTGTCTTTGTTTTTGACCAGATATCCCTGGCAGATGGGCACCGGTTCAGACAACAGGTGTGCCGGCAGATATTTGAGCAGAAATTTTTTTTCGATTTCAATCGGCATG
>JAABSK010000277.1 GCA_011390435.1 Desulfobacteraceae bacterium
CATGTATGAACTTCCTTCCAAGGAAAATGTCAAAGAGTGTGTGGTGGGTGAAGAAGTGGTGTTGAAAAAAGAAGACCCGATTCTCCTTTATGAGCAGCCCAAAAAGCAGGCCTGATAATGATCAATATTTCCAAGTTTTTTCATCAGGATGGTTCGGAAAGTGTTAAAAAACGGCTGCCGTTGGTTCCGCTCCGGGATATGGTGCTTTTTCCCCATATCACCACATCGGTTTTTGTCGGCAGGGAAAAATCCATTAAGGCGTTGTCTGATGCCATGGCAGAAGACAAGCTCATTTTTCTGACCACACAAAAAGATCCTGAAGTATTAAAACCCAGTATCAAAGATGTTTTTCAGACCGGAACCGAGGCCAGGATCACGCAGCTTCTTCGGCTGCCGGATGGAACGGTCAAGGCATTGGTTGAAGGCCAGCAGCGGGGAAAGATTGTCAAGCTGACCGATGAAGATGGCTGCCTCTATATTGAATATATTCAGGTTCAGGAAACACCTTTGCCTGAAAATGAACGGGAAGCAGCGATCCGGACGGTGACAGAGGCATTTGAACATTATGCCCAGCTTTCGAATACGGTTTCCAAGGGGTTTTTTAAAAACCTGGATCTTCTGTCACAGGATGAATCCCGGTTTGTGGACACCATTGCCGCACAGATGCCGTTCAAAGTCGGTGATAAGCAGAAGCTGCTTGAATGCACCAGTATTGAAGAACGGTTTTTCCTTCTGCTCAAGCTGATCCAGAAAGAAACAGAAGTGTTTACCATGTCCCAGAAAATAAAGGGGCGGGTCAAAGAACAGATGGAGACGCTTCAGAAAAAGCACTATTTGAACGAGCAGATCCGTGCCATTAAAAAGGAGATGGGTGAAGACGGCAGTGGCTCTGAGTTTGACGAGCTTGAAAGCCGGATTAAAAGAAAACGCATGTCCAAGGAAGCCGCCGGGATGGTGCGAAAAGAGTTTGAAAAGCTCAAAATGATGTCTCCCATGTCATCTGAAGCCACCGTGGTCCGAAACTATATTGACTGGTTGATTACCCTGCCGTGGTTCAGGAAAAACAGAGCCAGGACGGATCTGAAAAAAGCCGCCCAGATTCTGGATCAGGACCATTACGGCCTTGAAAAACCAAAGGAACGGATACTTGAATATCTGGCTGTGCAGGCTTTGGTGAAAAAAATCAAAGGTCCGATCCTCTGCCTTGTCGGCCCTCCCGGAGTGGGGAAAACCTCTCTGGTCCGTTCCGTGGCCACTGCCACAGGCCGGTCATTTGCCCGCATCTCGCTGGGCGGGGTTCGGGATGAGGCTGAAATCCGAGGGCATCGGCGAACCTATGTGGGTGCCATGCCGGGGAAAATCATTCAGACCCTGAAAAAAACAGGATATAATAATCCGGTGTTCTGTCTGGATGAAATTGATAAAATGACAGCGGATTTCAGAGGAGATCCGTCATCTGCGCTTCTGGAAGCACTGGATCCTGAACAGAATAAAAACTTTAATGATCATTACCTGGAAGTGGACTATGATCTGTCCCAGATTCTGTTTGTAACCACAGCCAACACCCTGTACGATATTCCGGCACCATTGCGGGACCGGATGGAAATTATCCGGATTCCCGGTTATACTGCCCATGAAAAGGAGAAGATTGCCACTGGATATCTGATTCCGAAGCAGTTGAAGGAAAACGGTCTTTGTGAGGCCGATGCAGTGTTTTCAAAAAACGCTCTCCACGACATTATCACAAAATATACAAAAGAAGCCGGGGTACGGAACCTGGAAAGAGAAATTTCCGCTGTTTTACGGAAAATCGCCAGGGAAATTGTGCAGACAGAGCAGCGCTTGATGCACCGGATTACTGCTTCGACCCTGGTGAAATATCTGGGCCAGCCGAAATTTCGGGACAGCGTTCTGGAAAAAGAGGACCGGATCGGTATTGTCACCGGTCTTGCCTGGACCCAGGCCGGTGGAGAGCTTTTAACCATTGAAGCCGTTACCATGCCGGGGAAAGGCAATGTCATGGTGACAGGAAAGCTTGGGGATGTGATGAAAGAATCTGCCCAGGCTGCTGTCAGTTATGTCCGGTCCCGCAGCAAGGAATTGAATATCCAGGAAGATTTTTACAAGAAACTGGACATTCACATTCATGTGCCTGAGGGCGCGATCCCAAAAGACGGTCCATCTGCCGGGATATCCATGTGTACTGCGGTTGTTTCAGTTCTGACCCGGAAGCCGGTCTCACGGCAGGTGGCCATGACTGGGGAAATTACCCTGCGTGGACGGGTGCTGCCGATTGGCGGACTGAAGGAAAAACTGCTGGCAGCACATGCCAATGGAATTAAGCGGGTAATTGTTTCGCTGGAAAATAAAAGGGATATGAAGGATGTGCCGGCGTCAATTCTGAAACAGATGGAAATCGTATACGCAGATGACATGTCTCAGGTGCTTGAAAGCGCCCTTGTGTAAGCGGTGACAGTCGTTCTCTTTACAGATACGATATGAATTCAGCCATGGCATCGGTTTCACTTTTTGTGGCCACAGCCCGGCGGAGTTCTATGACACGCTGATACTCTTTTTCGTCAACCAGCAAGTCTTCCTTCCGGGTTCCGGACTTATTGATGTTGATGGCCGGCCAGATTCTCTGCTCAGCACATTCACGCGACAATACCAGGTCCATGTTTCCGGTTCCCTTGAACTCCTGATAGATAATATCATCCATACGGCTGCCGGTATCCACGAGAATGGTGGCAATGATCGTCAATGACCCGCCATTTTCCAGTTTCCGCGCGGCACCGAATATTTTTCGGGGAAATTCCATGGCATTTGCGCCGAGCCCGCCACTGAGGGTTTTACCATGACTGTCGGTATCTGCATTAAATGCCCGGGTCATCCGGGTTAATGAATCAATGAAAACAACGGCATTCTGCCCGATTTCAGCACACCTGATGGCGGTATGCATGGCAAGGCGTGTCATGCGCATGTGCTGGCCGATTTGCTGATCTGCAGACGAATACAGAACGTGAGCGTTTTTGAGTCCCCGTTTAAAGTCTGTTACCTCTTCAGGGCGTTCATCCACAAGCAGCACAAAGACTTTGGAATCCGGGTGGTTCATTACCACTGAATTGGCCATATGCCTTAATATGGTGGTTTTACCGGATTTCGGCGGGGATATGATCAATCCGCGTTGTCCCATGCCGATGGGTACAATCATGTCAAGCGCTTTGCCGATGATGTCGTCCGGTGCCTGAGTGATGGTATACCGTTCAAACGGGTTGATACTGGTCTGGTCCTGGAGGAGAGGCGTGTTGGCAAAGTCTTCAAGGGGAAGGGCATTGATTGTTTCCACCCGCGACAAGGCAAGGTTTGGATTATTGGGAGATTTTTGTTTTCCAAACCCCTGAATAAAGCTGCCTTCTTTTAGATTCAGTTTTCGGATCAGGCTGTTGGCCACATAGGTGTTCTCAGGCCGGGGCTGGAAGTTCTCTTCGATATCCCGTAAAAATCCAAAGCCTTTATCCATGATTTCAAGATATCCCTTTACAGGCTCCATGCTCTGACTCCTTTGCAGATGTGCAGAATTGAACAAAAAACAACTGATGAATGAAAGACTTGCCCCTGTGACATATCAGAAGCAGGCAAAAACCAAACACAATTTAACGTCTTTTTGGATGAAAAGAAATGTTGAATTGCTGTATAGTTCTGTAAATATATCATTTTTAGATTGGCCTGGCAAGGCAGTGTCATGCTAAAATTTCAATAGAAAAAAAAGATCATTCACGTATTTTTTTATGATGCTTTTTGCTTGACAGCCATTTGTATTGCTGGTATAAGTCAGCTTGTTTTTCGGGCGATTAACTCAGTTGGGAGAGTGCAACCCTTACAAGGTTGAAGTCGCAGGTTCAAGCCCTGCATCGCCCACCAGAAAGCAGGATACGGGGGTGTAGTTCAGTTGGTTAGAACGCTTGCCTGTCACGCAAGAGGTCGCGAGTTCGAGTCTCGTCACTCCCGC
>JAABSK010000278.1 GCA_011390435.1 Desulfobacteraceae bacterium
ATGCCCGGTTCTGCAATGCCTGCGTACATTCACTGGCAGAATCTCCAGAGACAACAACGTCCATTGATTTTAACCGGCCACATTCCTATACCCCCAGATTCCTTGTTGACAAAATTCTGACCACCCGCACTGCGCTGGAGGGAGAACGCAAGCAGGTGACCGTTCTTTTTGCCGATGTGGCTGGCTACACCGCCATCTCGGAAAAACTTGATCCGGAGCAGGTCCATCAGGTCATGGACGGATGTTTCAAGATCCTGATGGATGAGATACACCGGCATGAAGGCACCATCAACCAGTTCACCGGTGACGGGGTAATGGCGCTGTTCGGTGCACCGGCCGCGCTTGAAGATCATGCCAGAAATGCCTGCCAGGCAGCCTTGGCCATCCAAAAGGCCATGAAACCGTACGGCAAGTCATTACAAAACAAATACGGATGCGATTTTCGGTTGCGCATCGGCCTGAACTCCGGGCCGGTGATTGTGGGATCCATCGGCGATGATCTGCGAATGGATTATACGGCCATCGGTGACACCACCAATCTGGCGGCAAGAATGGAAAGCATCGCTTCCTCAGGCACCATTCTGGTCTCTCAAGACACACAAAAACGGGTGGACCGGCAGTTTACGTTCAAGGCTTTAGGCAGAACTCCGGTAAAAGGAAAGGAAAAGCCGGTAGATATTTACGAACTGATCAATGAAAAAATCGATAGGCCCCGCCTGGGTGTGGAACGACAGATTTTCTCTGAGATGGTGGGCCGCACCAGAGAACTGAATCAGCTGGAACTCCAGATTATGAAAGCAGCTTCCGGAGAAGGCTCTGTGGTGAATGTCATCGGAGAGGCCGGCATCGGCAAATCCAGGCTGATTGCCGAGGTCCGCAACTCCAGTGCCATGAACAGGGTCACATGCCTGGAAGGCCGGGCCATCTCCAGTGGCCGGAATCTGAGTTTTCACCCTGTCATCAACCTGCTGAAAGACTGGGCACATATCAAAGAAGAAGATTCTCCCGCCCAGGCATCCCACAAATTGGAAACCGCCATCAGAAATGTCTGCCATGACAGAGCTGATGATATTTTTGCCTTTATTGCCACCCTGATGGGTATGAAGCTGTCCGGCCGATACGCGGAGCGGGTGGCAGGAATAGAAGGAGAAGCCCTTGAAAAGCTGATTTTTAAGCATATGCGGGATTTGTTGATCAGGGCAATGGCATTAACTCCCCTGGTAATCGTGATCGAAGACCTGCACTGGGCAGACATCAGCTCCATCGAGCTGCTGGAATCCCTGTTCCGCCTGGCAGGAAGTCAGCCGATTGTTTTTATCAATGTGTTCCGGCCCAATCACCCGGAGACCGGTGAGCGGATCCTTTCTTCCCTGAAACAAAAAACCCCGGTCTATTATGTGGAGATCAAGCTGGAACCTTTGACAGCAGAACTGGGAGAGGTCTTGATTAAAAACATGCTCAATATCAAAGGGCTTTCCCCTTCACTGATCACCCAGATCATTGATCGTTCCGGCGGAAACCCGTTTTTTATCGAAGAAGTGGTCCGCTCCTTTATTGATACAGGGGCTGTGATCCGGGTCAATGGTGAATTTAAAATCACTGACAAAATTGAAAACATGGAGATTCCCCATACGGTCAATGATTTACTCATGGCCCGTATCGACCGGCTTGACGAGGATACCCGGGATCTTGTCAAGACCGCTTCCGTTATCGGGCGCAGTTTTTTTTATAAAATTCTCACAGAAGTGGCCCAGGCCATTGATGGCATAGATGAACGGCTGTCCCGATTGACCCGGATGGAACTGATCCGGGAACGGCAAAGGATGGAGGAACTGGAGTATCTTTTCAAACATGCCCTTGCCCAGGAAGTGGCCTATGAATCTATTCTGTCCCAAAAAAGAAAAGAACTCCACCTGAAAACAGCGGATTCCATCGAAAAAATATTCAACCAGCGGCTGTATGAATTTTTCGGCATTCTTGCCTACCATTACAGCAATGCAGGCGATCTGGACAAAGCGGAAGCATACATGCTCAAGGCCGGTAAGGAAGCACTCAAGATTTCCGCATCCAATGAGGCACTGACCTATTATCAAAAAGCCCTGGAACTATATGTTAACAAACATGGTAACTCGGTTGATAAAACAAAACTGGCAGATATGGAGGAAAATATCGCCCATGCATTTATTAATAAAGGATTGTATAAAGACGCTGTGGAATATTTTGACAAAGCGGCTGTCAACCAAGGAAAAACGATTCATACATCTAAATTTGTTATTCTTCCCAAATTCTTGATACATGTTTGTTCGATAGTGCGAAATTTATATCTACCATCGATCCAAAAAAAAAGGATACCGAATGAATTTGAAAACCGAGTTATGCATATAACCGTGAAAAAAGCCACCGCTGTCAATATAATTGATGCCAAACGATGTACTGTTGAAAATGCCGGGACCTTTGCAAAAGCCTTCAAATATGATATTACAAAATCTCAGCCTTTATTTAATATTTTTTCAGGAACTGCTATTAATTTCTGCGTTTCTGGTATTTCTTTGCAGATTTGCAGAAAGATTCTTGATTACTCCAGGAAAAATATGGTTGGAAAAAATTCGGATGTTCTGCTCTATTTATACGTTTGTTCCCAATTGATATATCGCTATTATGTTGGTAACTGGGAAAATAAAATTGAAGAAAAATCAATCAGTGAAGCATTGCAAGTTGGGGATCTTACATTTGCCACAGGTCAGTTACTGTATGTAGCGTATATGAAGATTGAACTAGGTGATTTTTTGGGCTGCCAAGTTCTTATTGAGAGGTTGCATCAAATTTTTGAAGAGTATAATTTTGAACATGCGGAATCAGATGTTTTTGTACTGAAAGCAAAGTTATCATTGAAAAAGCGAGATTTGTTAGACGCGAAATTCTTTGCTGAAAAAGCCATTATTCACTCCAACAAAATAAAATGGTATAGCAGAGTCGTCGAATCTCTGGGCATAAAAACAAAACTGGCTGTTACCTTTGGTAATCTCGATAATGCAGAAGAAACCATAAAAGCAGCTGAAGAAGTAATAAAGATAGTGGGTAAAGAAGCGATTTACATTGACTGGTACTGTGTACATTTAATGGGTATATTCTGCTATCATCTGTCAAAGCTGGAAGTTGCAGTCCAGAGCAGACAAAACGATATCAGGCATTTCAAAAAAGCGGTTCTGAAATCTGGAAAAGCGGCTTTATCCTATACCAGAAAAAAAGTTGCGTCTGAAAGAACAGAATCATTCAAGCTGATGGGTCGATATTACTGGCTCACAGGAAAACAGGAAAAAGCCCTGAAATGGTGGGACAAAGCTATTAAAGAGGGAGAGCTTTTAAATGCCCGACCGGAATTGTCCCGAACATACTTTGAAGTGGCAAATCGATTGCTGGAAACCCAAAGCAAATATGACCATTTGAATGGTATGAATGCAAAAGGCTATCTGGAAAAAGCCCGGAAGCTTTTTGATGAAATGGGCCTGGAGCGGGATATGGATGATTTGGATCAGCTCCAAGCTGACCATGATATTTAATTTGATCAATTCTGGCGCTCAAGTATTATCCTATCTGAAATTCTGGAAACCATTCTTTTATTGGGCATGATGTTAAAATTCATAAAAATCCAGGGCACCAGTCGGTATGCTATCACCTTGGAATAATAAATCCCCAAGGCCGGAGGCCCTGTGAGTCCGCTGTTTGACTGCTGCAGCCAGAAGGTTGGTTGACGTTCCTGCCAGGGTGAAAAAGGACTTCGCCCGGGTGATGCCGGTGTAGATAAGCTCCCGGGTCAGCACCGGGCTTATGGTATCGGGCATGACCAGGGTTGTATGGTCAAACTCCGAACCTTGAGATTTATGAACAGTCATGGCATAGACGGTTTCCACGGCCTCAAGACGTGAGGGAAGCACCTGTTTCAAGGAGCCGTCCGCCATGGGAAAGACCACCCGTAGAACCTTTTCAGGCAGGTTTCCTCCTTCAATG